>NZ_UGSP01000002.1:7500-18253 GCF_900454535.1 Avibacterium avium | reverse complement strand
GATTGCCAAAAACCTTAGGGTGTTCAGTGGTTACGATAGAACCGTCTGCGTGTAGACGCTGGCTCTCTTTTTCAATCCCAAATGAGCCTTGTTGGAATAACAGCCCAAGATGGTTTTGCTTAATGGTTTGTTGGATTTTCATATTTTTTCCTTCTATTCAAGGTCAGGACAATGCTGACTATTATCTAAGCTCATTACTAAAAAGGCAAAAACTAAATCTTTATGAGTTATAGCGATTTGATCTTAAACAAACCACGACATATTTCGCCATAAAATAGATAGGCGGATTTTACTCCGCCCCAGTTAAATCTTAGTTAGTTTTTGCTTAGCGATGCTTAATGCTCTTCTCTTGCGTGGTTTAAGCTGTATTTTGGAATTTCCACCACAAGATCTTCATTACCAATTTGGCATTGGCAGCTTAAACGGCTATCTACTTCTAAGCCCCAAGCCTTATCTAGCATATCGTCTTCCGCTTCGCTGCTTTCGTTTAAGCTATCAAAGCCTTCGCGAATAATCACGTGGCAGGTGGTGCAAGCGCAGGACTTATCGCAAGCGTGTTCAATTTCAATGCCTGCATCTAATGCCACATCTAATAAATTATCCCCTTCGGCAGCGTCTACCACCATTCCTTCCGGACAAAGGGTTTCGTGAGGTAAAAAAATCACTTTAGCCATAATCACTATTCCTTAAAATTCTCAATTTCATCAATAGAATGCCCTGAAAGTGCCGTTCTGATGGATTTATCCATACGGCGTGCGGCAAATTCTTGCGTGGCACGATCCAAGGCTTTAATGCCTTGCTTAATGGCAAGGCTATCTTCTTGTTGTACTAATTCTTGCAGCGAAATTAACGCATTTTTCACCGCACTTAATTCTTCATCATTCAACAGACTTTCGTCCTGTTGCAAGGCAGAATGCACGCTTTCAATCACACGGGTTGCTTCCACGCGCTGTTCCGCTAATAAACGTGCTTGAATGTCTTCTTTGGCGTTTTCCATTGAGGCTTTCAGCATTGCGGCAATTTCTTCATCGGTTAGCCCGTAAGAGGGTTTCACCTGAATGGAAGATTGCACGCCAGTGGATTTTTCCATTGCGGTTACACTCAGCAAACCGTCTGCGTCCACTTGGTAGGTTACGCGAATATGCGCAGCCCCTGCTGCCATTGGTGGAATACCACGCAAGGTAAAACGCGCTAGAGAACGGCAATCTGCCACCATTTCACGTTCACCTTGCACAATATGCACGCTCATTGCGGTTTGACCGTCTTTAAAGGTGGTGAACTCTTGCGCTCTTGCCACAGGAATGGTGGTGTTGCGTGGAATAATTTTTTCCACTAAACCGCCCATTGTTTCAATCCCTAAGGAAAGCGGAATCACGTCCAATAGCAGCATTTCGCTATCTGGCTTGTTGCCCACTAAAATATCTGCTTGAATCGCCGCACCAAGTGCTACAACTTTATCAGGATCGATAGAGGTTAATGGTTCACGTTGGAAAAACTCACCCACTTTTTCACGCACAAATGGCACACGGGGTTGAACCACCCACCATCACCACTTCTCGCACATCTTGCGCACTGATGCCTGCATCTTTTAATGCACGGCGACAAGCCATTAATGAGCGCTTCAGCAAAGGCTCAATGAGCTGATTAAAGGTTTCGCGGCTAAGCTCGCCTTGCCAATTTTGATATTCAACGCGGCTGCTTTGCGCGTCAGACAACTCGGTTTTCAGCTGTTTCGCTAAATTCCAAAGCTCACGGGTTTGTTGATCATTTTGCGGTGCAATGCCAGATTGTTCCACGATCCAATCGGCGATGAGATGATCGAAATCATCACCGCCCAATGCGGTATCACCGCCCGTAGCCAGCACTTCAAACACGCCTTTGGATAAACGCAAAATGGAAATATCAAGGTGCCGCCGCCTAGATCGTAAAACCGCAATGACACCTTCTTGTCCGCTGTCTAAGCCATAGGCAATGGCGGCTGCGGTGGGTTCGTTAAGTAAACGTAATACGTTTAACCCTGCCAATTTCGCTGCATCTTTGGTGCTTTGACGTTGTGCGTCATCAAAATAGGCTGGCACGGTGATCACCGCCCCTTGCAATTCGCCGCCGAGGCGTTTTTCTGCAAGTGCGGTCAATTTTTTCAGAATTTCGCTTGAAACTTCAATCGGGCTACGCACACCTTGTGCGGTTTCAAATAAAGGCAAACCATTTTCACTTTGTTGAAAACGGTAAGGCAAATTCGGGTAGCGATTTTGTACGTCCGCCAATGAACGGCCGATTAAACGCTTAACAGAAATAATGGTATTTTGCGGTTCAAGACTAGCTAATTCCCTGGCTTCATACCCCACAAGCACGGGCTGATTGGCAGAAAAATTAACAATTGAAGGCGTTAATGCGCGCTCTTTTTCATCCAATAAAATTTCTGCCATTCCACTGCGCACGGTGGCTACAAGGGAATTGGTTGTGCCAAGATCAATGCCCACCGCTAATTTGTGTTGGTGCGGTGCGCTGGTTTGCCCCGGTTCCGCAATT
The DNA here is from genome assembly GCF_900454535.1 of Avibacterium avium. GTDB lineage: Bacteria > Pseudomonadota > Gammaproteobacteria > Enterobacterales > Pasteurellaceae > Avibacterium > Avibacterium avium. The sequence continues at coordinate 15,721 of NZ_UGSP01000002.1, read as the reverse complement.
TGTAATAAAGCCATTGTTATTCTCTTTAAAAATCCATTAAGTTGTCTTCAATGCGTTCAACTTCAAGTAACAGTTTTTTGATGAAACGTAAACGATCCGTCAGCATTTGTGCCGTTGCCCAATCTTGCGCAGAAAGTGCGGTTTAATTGGCTTAAAATTTCCTGCTGTTGTGCACTGATTTGATCGGAAAACTGCATTAGCGCATCGCTGTCTTTCTGCTGTTCAATGTCTTCAAGCTCTTCGCGCCATTGCATTTGTTGCATTAAAAATGCCATATCTTGGCTGGTTTTTTCTTCCACATTTTGGCTGCCTAAATGCAAGGCAATAATGCTATCAGCACGGGCAATGGGATCTTTTAATATTTGCAAGGCATCATTCACTTCTGCCGATTTTTGCATTGCTAAACGCTGTTCTTGCGTTGAACGATGTGCAAAATTATCGGGATGCAGGGATTTTTGCAATGCCAAATAACGGTTATTCAAGAGATCAAGATCAAGTGAAAATGCCACTGGCAAATCAAACAATGCAAAAGGATTGCTCATTGGTGTTCCTATTAAACGTTAAAACTTTCGCCGCAGCCACATTCATCTTTCACGTTAGGATTGGTGAATTTGAACCCTTCGTTTAAGCCTTCTTTGACAAAATCCAGTTGTGTGCCGTTGAGATACACCAAGCTTTTGGTATCCACGATTACTTTCACACCGTGATCTTCAAAAACTTGATCGTCTTCGTTTAAGGTATCCACAAATTCAAGCACATAAGCCAAGCCTGAACAGCCTGAGGTTTTAATGCCTAAGCGTAACCCAATGCCTTTGCCACGGTTAGCAAGGAAGGTTTTGACGCGATTTGCTGCACTTTCGGTTAATGTTACGCTCATAAGGTTCTCCACAAAATGATGAAAAGTGCGGTTAAATTTCACCGCACTTTTATTTGCTTAAATTATTCGCCGCGTTTTGCTTTGTAATCAGCGATAGCTGCTTTAATGGCATCTTCTGCCAAAATGGAGCAATGCACTTTTACTGGTGGAAGTTCTAATTCTTCCGCAATTTGGCTATTTTTGATGGCTTGAGCTTCATCAAGAGATTTGCCTTTCACCCACTCAGTGATCAATGAGCTTGAAGCAATGGCTGAACCGCAGCCGTACGTTTTGAATTTCGCATCTTCAATGATGCCGTCATCATTCACTTTGATTTGTAACTGCATTACATCGCCACAAGCCGGCGCGCCCACCATTCCACTTCCCACGGTTGGATCTTTTTTGTCGAATGAACCTACGTTACGCGGGTTTTCATAATGATCGATTACTTTGGTCGCTATATTGCCATTTTTCTGTTCCTTTTGCTAACTTTTGCTAAATTAATGGTGAGTCCACTCAATTGAGTTAAGATCATGCCTTCTTTGAACATATCCCATAATGGGGATAATTCTCTTAATTTTTCCACCGCACCTTTCACCAGATTGATGGTGTAGTCAATTTCTTCTTCGGTGGTGTACGTCCCACAGTAAAGCGGATTGAGCTGTGTGCAAGCTCATCGTTTAGCCCTAAAGCACGCAACACATAAGACGGCTCAAGGCTGGCTGAAGTACAAGCTGAACCTGATGAAACTGCAATATCACGCAATGCCATCATTAGACTTTCACCTTCCACATAGTTGAAGCTGATGTTTAGGTTGTTGTCCACACGGTGTTCCATTGAGCCATTTACATAGGTTTCTTCGATGTCTTTTAAGCCGTTGTACAAACGATCACGCAATGCTTTTAAGCGTGGCATTTCGGTTGCCATTTCTTCTTTGCAGATACGATAGGCTTCGCCCATACCTACGATTTGGTGAACAGGTAATGTGCCTGAACGCATTCCACGCTCGTGGCCGCCACCGTGAATAATCGCTTCTAAACGAACGCGCGGTTTACGGCGAACATATAATGCCCCGATACCTTTTGGCCCGTAAAGTTTGTGGCTCGACATTGACATTAAATCCACGTTCAGTTCCGCTAAATTGATCGGTAATTTACCTACGCTTTGGGTGGCATCGGGTGTGGAAAATAATTTTGCGTTCACGGCATAGATCGCCAATGGCTTTAATATCTTGGATCACGCCGATTTCATTATTGACGTGCATAATAGACACTAAAATGGTGTCGTCACGCATTGCATTTTTTAATTCTTCTAAGTCGATTAAACCGTCTGATTTCGGTGTTAAGTAGGTAATTTCAAAGCCTTCACGTTCTAATTGACGGCAAGTATCTAGCACCGCTTGTGTTCTGTTTTGCAGGTGATAATGTGCTTTCCCTTTGCTTTGATAAAAATGCGCAGCACCTTTAATCGCAAGGTTGTCGGCTTCTGTTGCACCTGACGTAAACACGATTTCACGGCTATCTGCACCGATTAAATCGGCAATGTGATTACGTGCCACATCAACGGCTTCTTCTGCTTGCCAGCCGAATTTATGAGAACGGGAAGCAGGGTTCCCGAACGTGCCTTCGATGGTTAAAAACTCCATCATTTTTTTGGCAACACGTTCGTCCACAGGGCAAGTTGCCGCATAATCTAAATAAATAGGTAATTTCATTCTACACTCCTAAAAAAATCTATTATTTTGCACCGCACTTTATTTATTAAAGCTAAGAGCTTTATTTTTAAGGCGAAGGATTTTGACGATAAAACACTAAGCGTTTTCGTTTAGCATCACTAAATTGTCAAAATCTTTATGATGACGGTGCTGAGGCTTTTCCTGATGATGTTTTTCCACCAGTTCGCCAAAGTAATTTCATTTAAAAAATTTTCAATTCGCTGGCTGAGTTCGTCCATAAAGAATGGGTTAAACATTGCTGCCCGCCTTTGCAATCCCCTTGTCCTAAGCAACGGGTTACGGTGATATTTTCATTCACCGCAGCGATGATCATTCCAATGGAAATTTTATCGCTTGGCTGCCCAAGCTGATACCCCCCACCAGGGCCACGCACACTTTTCACCAAACCGTGGCGGCGTAATTTTGCGAATAATTGTTCTAAATAAGAAAGGGAAATATGCTGTCTTTCTGAAATATCAGCCAAGCTAACAGGGCCATTTTCAGTATTTAATGCAATATCTAAAATCGCAGTTACAGCATAACGACCTTTTGACGTTAATTTCATCTTCTACTTCCTTCTAGCAATTAGGCGGTTATCTTACATAACCTTCTAAATTAGTCAACTATTCCCTATTGAAATTTCCGCTTTTTTCCACCGCACTTAACATTCCGCGTAGGATATTTAATTCATTTTTTTCCACTTCAGCGCGCAGATATAAACGTCTTAATTTTTGCATAACACCTTGATTTGAATGAAACCTAGCTGTTGATAAAGGCGTTCCGTATGGGCAAAAAAGTATTCTAATTCCTGTGCCGTTGGATAGGTGTTTTCTATTGATGAAAGTGATAAATCCACGTCTTTTTTATTTTCTTCCAACCACGCCATTCGCAATTCATAGCATATTAATTGCACTGCCATTGCTAAATTCAGCGAAGAATAATCAGGATTGGCAGGAATGGTTAAATGATAACGACATTTCAGCAATTCTTCATTGGTTAGCCCAATGCGCTCGCGCCCGAAAACGATGGCGACTTTATGTTGTTTCGCAAAGGCAACCGCTTTTTCCGCACAAGCACGGGGTTCAAGTAAGGTGCTTTGCAAATGGCGCAGGCGAGCGCTTGTGCCAATAACAAATTCACAATCCGCCACGGCTTGATCAAAGGTTGGCACGATAACCGCGTTCTTCACCACATCATCAGCTCCCGCCGCTAATGCAATGGCTTGCTCATCAACAGTTTTGTTTTGGTGCAACGAGATAAAGCTGGCTTAATCCCATTGTTTTCATTGCGCGTGCTGCTGATCCAATATTGCCGCTATGAGAGGTTTCTACTGCACAATGCGAATATTTTCTAACATTTTGATTCTGCATTATCTGACTACAAATTGTGGGTATTCTAGCACAATACCACAAAGTGCGGTCAGAAATAGGAAAATTTTTTCGCGCCCAACCAGGGTTTTTCTCGCTTTTTGCTTAAAAAAATCACTATAATTCGTGGCCTTAAATGATGTTCTTAAAATCTGGTGGAAATATGAATCCAATGTTAAATATCGCTATTCGTGCGGCACGAAAAGCGGGCAATATTATTGCTAAAGGTTATGAACGCCGTGATGATATCAAGCGGTGGCAAAAAGTGCAAATGATTTTGTTACCAATATTGATAAAGCTTCCTGAAGCAGCTATTATTGATGTGATCCAAAAAGCCTATCCTGACCATACCATTATTACTGAAGAGAGTGGCGCGTTAGAAGGCAAGGAAAGCGATGTGCAATGGGTTATTGATCCACTAGATGGTACGACAAATTTCATCAAAGGATTACCGCACTTTTCGGTTTCTATCGCGGTTCGTGTGAAAGGCAGAACCGAAGTTGGCGTGGTTTATGATCCTATCCGTAATGAACTCTTCACTGCTGTGCGTGGACAAGGAGCAAAAATCAACGAACTGCGTCTGCGTGCAGAAAACACCAAACGTGAATTACAAGGCGCAATCTTAGCCACTGGCTTCCCATTCAAAAAAATGTCGGCAATGCCAACGCAATTTGCAATGATGAGCAATCTTGTCAATGAAGGAAAAGTGGCTGATTTCCGTCGTACTGGTTCAGCAGCGTTAGATATGTGCTATGTGGCCGCTAACCGTGTTGATGGCTATTTTGAAATGGGCGTGAAAGCTTGGGACATTGCAGCAGGTGATCTTATCGCCCGCGAAGCTGGTTGTTTAGTCACGGATTTTGAAGGCGGTCATAGCTATTTAACTTCAGGCAACGTGGTCGCCGCTCCTGCACGTTTAGTAAAAGAAATCTTAAACCAAATTCAGCTTTGCCTAAAGCCTGCTTAAATAAACTAAGTTAGTATTATTACTTCTTTACACACCTCACTTTGTGGGGTGTTTTTATTTCACTTGAAGTAGCCACTAGGCAGGGCTCGAACCCACTGCACACAATCCCCGGTACTCTTTCAACCGTTCGTCCGCGATCCTCGAGATTCATCGCTTTTCTAGTGGCTAGGTCAAATATAACACATTCAACTTTTATCACAAGTGTGATTATTATGCTCCTAAAGAAGATTATGAATAAAATCATTGCCTAGATAATAACGCCAGCCCTTTCCCACTAAATACTAAAAATTCAAAAATTTTCACCGCTCTTTAAAATTCTTTCTAACCGTATTTCTCGCTTCAATTTCTGGTTTGGGAATAAAAAGTGCGGTGGTTTTTTATCAGATTTTTTGATGGTTATGTGTTGTGGATAGATTTAGTCTATTCTAGCCTGGTAAGATTTTAAATGAGCGATTTCGATGATTACCAAAAAATAAGTGAAGAGGAAGCCATGCAATTTATAAAATCAACTAAATCATAATAACAAAAACAAAAAACGCCACTGAGTTTCCTCAATGGCGTTCTTCTTTTATTCAAAACCTGGCGGTGTCCTACTCTCACATGGGGATTCCCCACACTACCATCGGCGTTACAGCGTTTCACTTCTAAGTTCGGCATGGATTTAGGTGGGTCCACTGCACTAGCGCCGCCAAGATAATTCTTTATATTCTTTATCTTTCTTTATGTCTTTTCTATTTTTCTTTACTTCTTTAACAAAAACAAGCCAAAACCCTTGAGTGTTGTATAGTTAAGCCTCTCGGGCAATTAGTACTGGTTAGCTCAACGGCTCACACCGCTTACACACCCAGCCTATCTACGTCTTAGTCTCAAAACAACCCTTACAGTCTTATAGACTGGGAGAACTCATCTCAAGGCAAGTTTCGTGCTTAGATGCTTTCAGCACTTATCTCTTCCGCATTTAGCTACCCAGCAATGCCTCTGGCGAGACAACTGGTACACCAGTGATGCGTCCACTCCGGTCCTCTCGTACTAGGAGCAGCCCCTCTCAATTCTCCAACGCCCACGGCAGATAGGGACCGAACTGTCTCACGACGTTCTAAACCCAGCTCGCGTACCACTTTAAATGGCGAACAGCCATACCCTTGGGACCTACTTCAGCCCCAGGATGTGATGAGCCGACATCGAGGTGCCAAACACCGCCGTCGATATGAACTCTTGGGCGGTATCAGCCTGTTATCCCCGGAGTACCTTTTATCCGTTGAGCGATGGCCCTTCCATTCAGAACCACCGGATCACTATGACCTGCTTTCGCACCTGCTCGACTTGTCTGTCTCGCAGTTAAGCTTGCTTATACCATTGCACTAACCTGACGATGTCCGACCGTCATTAGCAAACCTTCGTGCTCCTCCGTTACGCTTTGGGAGGAGACCGCCCCAGTCAAACTACCCACCAGACACTGTCCGAACACCCGTTTCAGCGCTTCGTTAGAACATCAAACGTTAAAGGGTGGTATTTCAACAACGACTCCACGATAACTGGCGTTACCGCTTCATAGTCTCCCACCTATCCTACACATCAAAATTCAAGGTTCAGTGTCAAGCTATAGTAAAGGTTCACGGGGTCTTTCCGTCTAGCCGCGGGTACACCGCATCTTCACGGCGATTTCAATTTCACTGAGTCTCGGGTGGAGACAGCCTGGCCATCATTATGCCATTCGTGCAGGTCGGAACTTACCCGACAAGGAATTTCGCTACCTTAGGACCGTTATAGTTACGGCCGCCGTTTACTGGGGCTTCGATCAGGAGCTTCTCTTTCGATTACACCATCAATTAACCTTCCAGCACCGGGCAGGCATCACACCCTATACGTCCACTTTCGTGTTTGCAGAGTGCTGTGTTTTTAATAAACAGTTGCAGCCAGCTGGTATCTTCGACTGGTTCATGCTCCATTCGCAAAGAACTTCACACTACGCCAGCGCACCTTCTCCCGAAGTTACGGTGCTATTTTGCCTAGTTCCTTCACCCGAGTTCTCTCAAGCGCCTGAGTATTCTCTACCTGACCACCTGTGTCGGTTTTCAGTACGGTTTAGATAAACCTGAAGCTTAGTGGCTTTTCCTGGAAGTGTGGTATCAATTACTTCAGCACCTTAGTGCCTCGTCATCATCTCTCAGTGTTTACAGTGAACCGGATTTGCCTAGTCCACCCACCTACCAACTTAAACGTACATCTCCAACAGTACGCTAACCTAACCTACTCCGTCCCCACATCGCAGTTTATCCAAGTACGGGAATATTAACCCGTTTCCCATCGACTACGCTTTTCAGCCTCGCCTTAGGGGCCGACTCACCCTGCCCCGATTAACGTTGGACAGGAACCCTTGGTCTTCCGGCGAACGGGTTTTTCACCCGTTTTATCGTTACTTATGTCAGCATTCGCACTTGTGATACGTCCAGCAATCCTCTCAAATCACCTTCTTCCGCTTACACAACGCTCCCCTACCCAACAGGCGTATCACTAATATCCCTCTTCGATTCTTTGCCATTACACTCAACGTGTTTTTCGCTTTACCCACTTGCTTCGCAAGGGGTAATCGTTAAGGCGTATTAGTGATACGCCTGATGCCGCAGCTTCGGTACTATATTTTAGCCCCGTTACATCTTCCGCGCAGGCCGACTCGACTAGTGAGCTATTACGCTTTCTTTAAATGTGGCTGCTTCTAAGCCAACATCCTAGCTGTCTAAGCCTTCCCACTTCGTTTCCCACTTAATATAGATTTTGGGACCTTAGCTGGCGGTCTGGGTTGTTTCCCTCTCCACGACGGACGTTAGCACCCGCCGTGTGTCTCCTGAGTATCACTCTTCGGTATTCGGAGTTTGCATCGGTTTGGTAACCCGGGATGGGCCCCTAGCCGAAACAGTGCTCTACCCCCAAAGGTGTCCGCTCAAGGCTCTACCTAAATAGATTTCGGGGAGAACCAGCTATCTCCCGGTTTGATTGGCCTTTCACCCCCAGCCACAAGTCATCCGCTAATTTTTCAACATTAGTCGGTTCGGTCCTCCAGTTAGTGTTACCCAACCTTCAACCTGCCCATGGCTAGATCACCGGGTTTCGGGTCTATACCTTGCAACTCAACGCCCAGTTAAGACTCGGTTTCCCTTCGGCTCCCTTATTCAGTTAACCTCGCTACAAAATATAAGTCGCTGACCCATTATACAAAAGGTACGCAGTCACCCCATCATTAAGCCCCCTCTGTTTGATTTCTTTGGGTTGGACTTCACTGCGTGAAGTCAACCGCACTTCCAACAAAAGGTGTGCTA
>NZ_UGSP01000002.1:0-5000 GCF_900454535.1 Avibacterium avium | reverse complement strand
TTAATCTCTCGATTCTATGCGGTATTAGCCATCGTTTCCAATGGTTATCCCCCTCCATAAGCCAGATTCCCAAGCATTACTCACCCGTCCGCCACTCGTCAGCGTCGAAAGCAAGCTTTCAACCCGTTACCGTTCGACTTGCATGTGTTAAGCCTGCCGCCAGCGTTCAATCTGAGCCATGATCAAACTCTTCAGTTTAATCTTTCTCAATTCGTACACTAACAAAGCTCTGTGATTTCATTTAAAATCACTATGAATTTCAGTTAAGCACTAATTGTTCTAAATCTTTTAAATTTTTCCAGAATCAACAAGTGCCCACACAGATTGTCTGATTGATTGTTAAAGAGCAAAAGTGGTCGGCGAGATAGGATTTGAACCTACGACCCACTGGTCCCAAACCAGTTGCGCTACCAAGCTGCGCTACTCGCCGACAGAAATTGGGGTGGCTAATGGGACTTGAACCCACGACAACCGGAATCACAATCCGGGGCTCTACCAACTGAGCTATAGCCACCATTGTTGTATTGCATTGACTCTGGCGCGCTCGACAAGATTCGAACTTGCGACCTTTGGCTCCGGAGGCCAACGCTCTATCCAACTGAGCTACGAACGCGTTTTTATATCTCACTGCGTCGTTGCGGGGCGTATATTAAGAGTTTCCCAATCCCTTGTCTAGCATTTTTTTTATTTTTTTTATTAAGTGATATTTTTTTGTTCACTATGAATAAAAAACATTACATTTATGGCGATTTTTATAACGAAATCCTATTTTTCTTAATAAAAAGTCGAATAAACTTTAAATTTATTGGTTTTGGCTAACACCTGATGCGAGCCAAAATGCTGATCCAACAAATCTGCATAAGGTAAGAAAGCATTAGCAACAATGCGTAACTCGCCCCCTTCGTTTAAATGCCATTTGGCTTGCTGGATAAGCTCAGACACTGCGCGAAATGCGGTATCCACGCCATCGTGAAAAGGCGGGTTAGAAATAATCAAGTCAAACTTGCCTTCTATTTGTGAACACATTGCTTGCTAACACATCAGCTTCAAGCTGATTTTCTGCCAAAGTACGCTCTGCAGAAGCGATAGCTAAAGCGTGAATATCCGTCATCACAAGATTCACACTTGGATTATGCTGTTTAATATAGCTTCCAATCACACCTGCGCCACAGCCCATATCTAGCACACGACCTTTGATCGGGCGATCTAATGTAGAAAGCAATAATGCCGTTCCCACATCTAATTCCGCTGCACTAAAGACTCCCGGCAAGCTAAAAATCGTCAAATCACCAAGTTGCGCGTGCTGATAAGATTTCCAATATTTGGCTAAATCAAAGTGCGGTGGATTTTTCAAACAAAAATGATAAAGTCCACAACGTCTTGCGCTATCAATTTTGCCAATTTCGCCGAAAGGGGAAAGCATTTTTTCCGCTGAACGTACACCGCTGCGATTTTCACCAATAATCAACACTTCTTGCTCAGGCGCGCATTGTGATAAAAGCCGCATTAATTGCAGCTGATTTTCTTGTTTGTTTTTTGTCCAATAATAAACGATTAAATCGGCCTTTGGCACAAAATCTACGGAAAAATCCACCGCACTTTTGTTTTCGGCATAGTCAAAATACCACGTCCAGCAATGGACTGATTGCGCGTTGTTGCGTAATTGCTGTGGAAAATCATCATTCAATGCCCCAGCAAATAATACATTTCGATTTTCAAATAAAGAAAGATGGCGTTCTAGCACTTGGCTTTCAGGTGAAATCACGGGTTTATCCTATCTAATAAATAATAAAGTGGCATTTTACTGAGATTAAATCACAAAACACAATGAAAATTTGCCCACATTTTGAGAAATGTTTACAATGACGCAATTTAGTTCATCAATCATCATTTTATGAAACGGCATCAACTTCTGTTACAAGAAATGGGGCTTTCCCAATGGCAACTGGTGCGCCCTGAAAGTTTGCAAGGCGTGGTAAATATTCCTATTGATGAGCAGGTGCGGTTGGTGATCATTAGCGAAACCGAAAATCTCCCTACGCCGTTATTAGAAGATATTTTGCGCAGCTTAGATCTAAAGCAAAATGAATATTTAGCAATCCATTTTGATTTTATCCCCCATTTGCACGTCAGCCACGAAGTGCATTATTGGCTATTAAGTGAAAATTCTGAAAAAATCCACCGCACTTTACCTTATTGTCAAAAAGCGTTGAGTCAATGGCATTCACCAGACTGGAAAACCTTTATGGCAAGCCCACAAGAAAAACGTAAATTATGGCAACAAATTCAAGGAATTAACCCATAATGGTAAAAATCTCCCCTATTCTACCTCAGGATTTTGATCGATTATTTGAGATCGAACAGCAGGCGCATCTTGTGCCTTGGTCATTAGGTACATTAAAAAATAATCAAGGCGAGCGTTATTTCAATTTAAAATTGGAGAAAGATCAACGTATTATCGGCTTTGCTATTTGCCAAAAAGTGCTTGATGAAGCGACTCTGTTCAACCTTGCCATTGATCCAGCTTATCAAGGGCAAGGCTTAGGAAAGCAATTATTGCATTCGTTAATTGATGAATTGCGTGGACAGGGCATTTTGACGTTATGGTTAGAAGTGCGTCAATCCAATGAAATTGCGCAAAAACTTTATCTACAATGCGGCTTTAACGAAGTGGATATTCGCAAAAATTATTATCCAACGTTAGACGGTGGACGAGAAAACGCCGTGGTTATGGCGTGCTATTATAAGGAACAACAATGTTAGAACGTTATCGTGGGGAAATTATCCTTTTATTTGTGACCATTTCGGCCGCCATTGGCTGGTTCTTTTCAAAATATGCCATTGATGCTTTGCCCTCGGTAGGATTTATCGGCTTGCGGTTTTTTCTTGCTGCACTGGTTTTTCTGCCCTTTGCTTACGTTCACTTACGCCGTTTAAACCGCCAGCAAGTGATAAGTGCGGTGCTAATTGGTGGTGTTTTTGCGGTTTTTCTTGGCGTTTGGATTTTAGCCATCACCAATAATACCAATTTCGGTGAAGGCGCGTTTCTTACCAGTTTGTCAATGTTGATCGCACCGTTGCTGGCTTGGATCGTGTTTAAACAAAAACCACAATCGAGCTTTTGGCTCTGTTTACCCATTGCGGTTTTAGGCTTGTACTTTCTTGCCTTAGGCAACAATGGATTTGATCTTTCTTCCGATAACAGCCTGTATTTGCTCACTTCATTATTGGCTGCTAGCTATTTTGTGCTTAATCATCATTATGCGCGCCATATTCCCGTGTTGCCACTCACCACCATTCAGCTCGCTATGGTTGGAATTTTATGTGGTTTGTATTCAATGTTTGTGGAAACTTGGCCTGCGAATATTCCCAATGAAACTTGGGGCTGGTTGGCTGCTAGCGTGTTGATCGCCACCAATTTCCGCTTTTTACTGCAAACGCTCGGGCAGAAATATTCCAGTGTCGGTAATGCCGCATTAATTATGCTGCTTGAGCCGGTATGGACGCTGTTTTTGAGTATGCTAATTTTCCACGAGCCACTCACCCCCCATAAGGCACTAGGCTGCGGCTTAATTTTTATTGCCTTAATTTTCTACCGTTTGCCGAAAGAAAAAGTGAAACAGTTTTTGCGTAGAAAAAATGCTAAAAAATGACCGCACTTTCTGTACGGTGAGTTATATCCAGCGTCTAACCTGCTGGCAATATTGTTGATAGTCTTTGCCGAAAAGCCGTAGTAGAACTTGTTCTTCTTGCTTAATTTGAAATTGGTTCATAATGAGAACAAAGAAGATCAGCCCAAAAATTGCCAGCCCATTGCCTAGCCATAAAAACCAGCTGAGTAAAATCACCAAAACTAAGATACATCGGATTGCGGCTAAACGCATAAATGCCTGTTGTGATAAGCTGCGAAGTTTTTTCTACCGACAGCGGACTGATCGTGGTTTTAGCTTGATGAAATTGCCAAAGGCTACAAATGGCGATAAGGCTTGCCAGCAACAATATCGGCAAATAACTAATCGCGAAGATGAAACACGCCAAAAGCAGGAAGAAGATACATTCCGCCCGCACAAGCAAGAAAAACAATAGGCGGTGGTAAAAATTTTCATTTCATTATTCCAATAAAAAAGGCCTACATTATGCTGTAAGCCTTTTAAAAAATTATAAATTATTCAACCGCACTTGGATTAAATCCGTTTCCACTGGGCTGGCATTTTTTAGCCCTTGTTCAAAACTGGCTTTGGCACTTTCTTTATCGCCTTTTGCAAGTTGAATATCGCCTTTTAATAAGAATGCCGCGCTGTTCCACGCGTCCCCTTTAACTTGATCAAGCGAAGCTAAAGCATTATCAAATTGCTGCTGTTGGAACTGCACGGCGGCCAAGCGTAATGCACTGACCGAACGCAAAATGTCATCATCTGCATTGGCTAAGGCTTGTTTTAATAAATTTTCGGCTTGCGCGAAATCTTGTTTTTGCACAGAAATACTGGCGGCATCTAATAAGGCAAATACGGCATAAGCAGTTTTGTCATTGCTTTGTGCGAATTGTTCTACGCTCGCCACATTCGCTTTATCCGCCTGAAATTGGCTCACAAGCTGTTCATATTGTGCTGAACGTTGTTGATTTTGTGCAATTTGATGAGATTGCCAATAACGCCAACCAAAAACACCTGCAAGAGTTAGTACAAAAATGGCAACAACCAATTTGCCATTTTCTTTCCACCACGTTTTCAGTTCATTCAGTTCTTGTTCTTCTTCAATGGTATAAGCCATAGTTTTTCCTTATTCAAATATATTTTTAAAAAAATCTACCACATCAGCTTGCGCTAAAACTTGCTGTTCGCCACCAAGCAAATCTTTGACCACCACTTGCTGATTTTGTGCTTCACTTTCACCAATAACAAGGGCAAATTTGGCGCCCACTTTATCTGCGCGCTTAAACTGTTTCTTGAAATTTTCCGCCGCTACAATGTGTCATTGTGCGTAAGTGCGGTAAATCTGTG
>NZ_UGSP01000001.1:2120000-2187107 GCF_900454535.1 Avibacterium avium | reverse complement strand
TGTTATTATGTCTAGTTTATTAGTTAAACGTTTGAATCGTCCGCAGAAAAGTGCGGTGAGAATTCGGCTAATTTTACAATAAAGTTGAGAAAAGATCTTTATAAAAGGATCAAAAAAATCGAAAAAGGCTGCTTGAGATTTCTGCCAAAAAAAGTATAATTCACCCCGCTTTTATGCTTTCAAATAAGAAAAATGCAGATTATGTTGCGATTTTTCTTATTCTTATTTGACGAACGGCTCATTTGTGATTACAATTCCGTTCCTTATTTTAGTAACCCTTGTTTCAATTCGTTTTTGGCTATCTAAATGTCAAAGGCAATGGTTAAACAATGTTGATTTAGGTAGATTATAGTTATGAAACGTACATTTCAACCATCTGTATTAAAACGTAGCCGTACTCACGGTTTCCGTGCTCGTATGGCAACTAAAAACGGCCGTCAAGTTTTAGCTCGTCGTCGTGCTAAAGGTCGTAAAAGTTTATCCGCATAATCCAGCCCCTCGCTGTGATTAAGCTAAACTTCTCTAGGGAGTTACGTCTGCTAACTCCCGCTCAATTCAAATACGTTTTCCAAGATCCGCAACGCGCGAGTTCCCCCGAAATTACCATTCTAGCCCGTCCTAATCAGGAATCTGTTCCACGTTTAGGTTTAGCGGTAGCAAAAAAGCATTTAAAACGCGCCCACGATCGTAATCGCATTAAGCGTTTATGTCGTGAACGTTTTCGTTTGTTGCAACATCAATTGCCGCATTATGATTTTGTTATTGTGGTAAAACAAGGGATTGGGCGTTTAGACAATCAGCAAATATTCAATTCATTGGATAAATTATGGCAGCGCCACATTCGCTTGGCTCGAAAGTCTTAATTGCGCTTATTCGCTTTTATCAGCTCGTTATTAGTCCTTTAATTGGCCCACGTTGCCGATTCACGCCAACTTGTTCTTGCTACGGCATTGAAGCATTAAAAACGCACGGTGCGTTAAAAGGTGGTTGGCTTACGTTAAAACGTATATTAAAATGTCATCCTTTACACGCTGGTGGATACGATCCTGTTCCGCCGAAGATCAATAACAACAAAGAGAACAAATAATGGATTCAAGACGTAGCCTGTTAGTGCTAGCACTACTCTTTATTTCTTTTCTTGTTTATCAGCAATGGCAAGTGGATTACCATTCACCAAAGCCTGTTGCCACTGAACAAGCGCAAACTTCTAATTCTCAAGGCGAATTAACAGCAAATTCAGACCTTGCTAACCTTGCTCAAGGTAAAGTCATTACCTTAGAAAATGATGTATTCCGTTTAAAAGTAAATACATTAGGTGGGGACGTAGTGCGTTCTGAATTATTAAAATATGATGCAGAATTAGATTCCCATACACCATTTGTTTTATTGAACGATACACCAGAGCATATTTATATTGCGCAAAGTGGTTTAGTTGGCAAAAACGGGATTGACACCAAAGCAGGCCGTGCAAATTACCAAGTAGAAGGGGATACTTTCAAACTGGCTGATGGACAAAATGAGCTTGTTGTGCCATTAGTATTTGAAAAAGATGGCGTAACGTATCGCAAAATTTTCGTCTTAAAACGCGGCGAATATGATGTGGCAGTGAACTTTGAAATTGCCAACCAAAGCGGTCAAGCCATTGAAGTTGAGCCTTATGCAAAATTAACCCATACTTTGGTAGAAAGCTCAGGCAGTATGGCAATGCCAACTTATACTGGTGGCGCGTACTCTTCTTCTGAAACGAATTATAAAAAATACAGCTTCCAAGATATGGAAGACAAAGACCTTTCTATCCAAACTAAAGCAGGTTGGGTAGCGGTATTACAACATTATTTCGTTTCTGCGTGGATTCCAAATCAAGACAGCACTCATCTTTTATATACTTCTACAGACAAAGCGCGTAATTTAGGGGCAATTGGTTATCGTGGGCCCGTGGTGGATATTCCAGCAGGTGCAACAGAAACCATCACCAGCAAATTATGGACAGGGCCAAAATTACAAAATCAAATGGCAGAGGTGGCAAACCACTTAGATTTAACCGTGGATTACGGTTGGGCGTGGTTTATTGCGAAACCGTTATTCTGGCTACTTACCCACATTCACGATTTAGTGAAAAACTGGGGGCTTGCGATTATTGGCGTAACTCTCGTGGTGAAAGGCTTGCTTTACCCATTAACGAAAGCACAATACACCTCAATGGCGAAAATGCGTATGCTGCAACCGAAAATCCAAGAAATGCGTGAGCGTTATGGTGAAGATCGTCAGCGTATGAGCCAAGAAATGATGAAATTGTATAAAGAAGAAAAAGTAAACCCACTCGGTGGCTGTTTACCAATTCTCTTACAAATGCCAATTTTCATCGCCTTATACTGGACATTTATGGAAGCGGTGGAATTACGCCACGCCCCATTCTTCGGTTGGATTCAAGATTTATCGGCACAAGATCCGTATTTCATCTTGCCAATTTTAATGGGCGGATCAATGTTCTTATTACAAAAAATGTCACCAACACCAGTTGCAGATCCAATGCAACAAAAAATTATGACATTTATGCCGTTGATCTTTATGGTATTCTTCCTATTCTTCCCAGCAGGTTTGGTACTCTACTGGTTAGTTTCCAACCTTATCACCATTGCTCAACAACAATGGATTTACCGTGGGTTAGAGAAAAAAGGATTACATTCCCGTAAAAAATAACTAGCTAGAGTAGATACTTTATTTATGGGCGAACCTAAGTGTTCGCCCATTTTAGATCAAAAAATCCCTTTAATTGCTTGATTTTGTTATATAGTTAGCTGTTTGAAAAGAAAGTTAGTGATTGCTTTTAATCTGTAATACAATTATCTCCCTACAGGAGCGAACCTATGTGTTGGTCCAATTTACTGAATTTTAAAATGAGTTCATACCTTTTACCGGAGATTACAATGAAATATAACCTAAATCAAAAATGCTTTACCGCAGTAGTAAATAGTGAAAATGGGGAGGTAAATCCTTCCACTCACTTTCATTATTTTCAACAAGACGAAATGATTTGGGCAGAATATGCAGGCGGTGAAATTAAAAAAGGTTTTCTAATTGGAAAATTTATTGCAGATGATGAAATGAGTTTTACCTATCAACATCTTAACCAGCAAGGTGAAAATCGCCTAGGTAAATGTTTGAGCAGAATTGAAACCTTGCCTTCAGGCAAATTACGCTTGAATGAACAATGGCAATGGCTGGACGGTGAGCAGGAAACTGGTTCATCAGTTGTTGAAGAAATTTAATGAAATAAAGGTCATCCACCGCACCGTTTATTGCTCGAGATAATATTTGAGCGTTTCTAAAAGTGCGGTCTTTTTTCTAGGAAAAATTATGTCAAAAGAAACCATAGTCGCCCAAGCTACCCCGATTGGACATGGCGGTGTCGGTATTTTACGGGTATCAGGGCCGCTTGCCCAACAAGTAGCAGAAGCGGTGCTAGGCAAGCCTCTCAAACCGCGTTTGGCAAATTATTTGCCTTTCAAAGATAGCGATGGCACGGTGTTAGATCAGGGGATCGCCTTATTCTTCAAAGCCCCAAACTCTTTCACGGGCGAAGATGTGCTTGAATTGCAAGGACACGGCGGACAGATTATTTTAGATCTCTTACTCAAACGCATTTTGCAAGTCAAAGGCGTGCGTTTGGCTCGCCCGGGTGAATTTTCTGAACAGGCGTTTTTGAATGATAAATTGGATCTCGCTCAAGCGGAAGCCATTGCCGATCTTATTGACGCGACCTCTGAACAAGCAGCACGTTCTGCATTGAAATCCTTACAAGGGGAATTTTCTAATAAAATCAATCAGCTTGTCGATGATGTCATTTATCTACGTACCTATGTGGAAGCGGCGATTGATTTTCCTGATGAAGAAATTGATTTCTTGGCGGACGGTAAAATTGAAGCCAAATTGCGTGAGATTATTGCTCAACTTGCTGCCGTGCGAGCGGAAGCCAAGCAAGGGGCGATTTTGCGTGAAGGAATGAAAGTTGTGATTGCAGGGCGACCAAATGCAGGAAAATCTAGCCTACTCAATGCCCTTGCAGGACGTGAAGCGGCGATTGTAACTGACATTGCAGGCACAACTCGCGATGTGCTGCGTGAGCATATTCATATTGACGGAATGCCGTTGCATATTATAGATACCGCAGGTTTGCGTGATGCCACCGATGAAGTAGAGCGTATTGGGATTCGCCGTGCGTGGGACGAAATTGAGCAAGCAGATCGCATTATTCTGATGTTAGACAGCACCGATAGCGAAGAAAATCTCGCACAAGTGCGGTCAGAATTTTTGGCAAAATTGCCGAATAATATCCCTTTAACTCTTGTGCGAAACAAAGCGGATTTGAGTGGCGAGGCAGAAACTCTCCGCGAACAAAATGGGCAAACCACGATCAGTCTTTCAGCCAAAACACAAGTTGGTGTGGACTTACTGCGTGAGCATCTGAAACAATCAATGGGTTATAACACCAGTGCAGAAGGGGGATTCCTTGCACGCCGCCGCCATTTGGAAGCCTTAGAACAAGCGGATACCCACTTACAAGCAGGACTTATTCAGCTCACAGAATTTTACGCAGGTGAACTGCTCGCCGAAGAATTGCGAATGGTGCAAAATCACCTGAGCGAAATTACTGGACAATTTACCTCTGATGATCTGCTCGGCAATATTTTTAGTTCGTTTTGTATTGGGAAATAAATCAGTAGAAAATAAAAGTGCGGTGTCATTTTATTGATTTTTTATGATGAGATTGACATTGCAAAATAAACATTAACGCGACAAGCTCGCATTTATTCTTACTAGCCACCGCGTGGCTGAGATAAACAAACGCCATACGGTGTGTATGGTGTGATGATTAAAAAAGGTCGTAACGGAATAGATTAATGCAATTAATTCAAGGGTTAAAACAACTGCCCGCTATTTTTCAGCAACAAGGCTGTGCCTTAACCATTGGGAATTTTGATGGCGTGCATTTAGGGCATCAAGCGGTGTTGCGTCATTTGCGTGAAAAAGCAAGTGCGCTTTCTTTGCCCATGGTTGTGATGCTTTTTGAACCCCAGCCGAGCGAATATTTTATGGGCGACAACGCACCGCCGCGCTTAATGCGGCTGCGCGATAAATTAAGTGCACTGGCAGATTTGGGCGTGGATTATGTTATTCGCATCAAATTTGACCGCACTTTTGCTCAGCTTTCCGCACAACAATTTATTGAACAATGCTTGGTGCAGAAACTCAACGTGAAATTTTTAAGCATTGGCGATGATTTTCGCTTTGGTGCAGGGCGGAAGGGGGATTTTGCCTTGTTGCAACAAGCAGGTGAAAAATATGGCTTTACAGTGGAAGATAATTGCAGTTTTCAGCTGAATGAGCAACGCATTAGCAGCACGGCAATTCGTCAAGCCTTGGCGGAAGACGATTTAGCCCACGCTCAGCAATTATTAGGCAAGCCCTATTGCATTTACGGGCGTGTGGTGCAAGGCAATAAATTAGGGCGAACCATCGGTTTTCCAACGGCAAATATTCGTCTGCAACGCCAAGTGAACCCTGTGAAAGGCGTGTATGCCGTGCGAGCCAAATTGCCTGATGGCACGGAATATGAGGGTGTAGCAAATATTGGTCGCCGCCCGACTATCAATGGCGTGAAACAGCTATTAGAAGTTCATCTCTTTGATTTTAAAGGCGATATTTACGGGCAAGCTCTTCAGGTGGTGCTCTGTCATAAAATTCGTGATGAAGTCAAATTTCCGTCTTTTGAGGATCTTAAAGCACAAATTGCAAAAGATGTGGACGTGGCGAAGGATTATTTTAGCCAATCTAAAAGAACCAGATAATTAGCTTAAAGTGCGGTAAAAAATTTGCGAAAAAATCACCGCACTTTAGGGGCAGTTGAGAATTCAGGATTGAATAACAATTCCCACGCCCCCATTCTTTAACATTAGGCTATTTATGCGTATAATGCCAAGGTTATTGTGCATTCAATGCAAGATTTTATTTTTATACAACGTGGAAAAAACAAATGTCGAATGAAAATGTAGATTACAAAAACACGCTTAACCTGCCTGCGACAGGGTTTCCAATGCGTGGCGATCTGGCGAAACGCGAGCCAGTAATGCTTAAAAATTGGTATGAGAAAAAACTTTACGAAAAAATTAGACAATCTGCACAAGGGAAAAAATCCTTTATTTTGCACGATGGCCCTCCTTATGCCAACGGTTCAATTCATATCGGACACGCTGTAAATAAAATTCTGAAAGACATTATTGTGAAATCCAAAACCGCGGCGGGTTTTGACAGCCCTTATATCCCTGGGTGGGATTGCCACGGTTTGCCGATTGAATTGAAAGTAGAAGGCTTGGTGGGAAAACCAGGGGACAAAATTTCTGCGGCACAATTCCGCGAAGAATGTCGTAACTATGCACGCGAGCAAGTGGAAGGGCAAAAGAAAGATTTTATCCGCTTAGGTGTGTTAGGGGATTGGGATAATCCTTATTTAACAATGAATTACGACACCGAGGCGAACATTATTCGCACTTTGGCTAAAGTGGTCGAAAACGGCCATCTTTACAAAGGTTATAAACCGGTGCATTGGTGTTTAGATTGTGCATCTTCTTTAGCAGAAGCCGAGGTGGAATACGAAGATAAAACTTCACCGTCTATCTATGTGAAATTCCCTGCCACCGATGAAAGTGCGGTGCTAAATAAATTTAATTTAAGCGAAGCAGGCAGCGGTGAAGTGGCCGCGGTGATCTGGACAACCACCCCTTGGACATTGCCGTCAAACCGCGCGATCGCAGTGAATGCGGATCTTGTTTACCAATTATTACAATTTGGTGATAAGCGTTTGATATTAGCGAAAGATTTGGTGGAAAGCGTACAAAAAGCCTTAGGCGAAGAGAACGTGAAAGTGCTAGGTGAAGCAAAAGGGGCGGATTTAGAACTTCTTCGCTTTAACCACCCATTCTATGATTACAGCGTGCCAGTGATTTTAGGTGATCACGTTACCACTGATGGCGGTACAGGTTTGGTTCACACCGCGCCAGATCATGGTCAAGACGACTATTTGGTAGGCTTAAAATATGGCTTAGAAATGGCAGCATTAATTAATGATGCAGGTGTATTTAAAGCAGAAACGCCATTTTTTGCCGGCAAAGGCGTGTTTGAAAGCAATGATTTAGTGATCGAAAAACTGAAAGAAACAGGTAACTTATTGAAATTAGAAAAAATTCGCCATAGTTACCCACATTGCTGGCGACACAAAACGCCAATTATTTTCCGTGCCACACCGCAATGGTTCATTGGAATGGAAACAAATGGCTTACGTCCGCAAGCCTTAAGCGAAATCAAAAAAGTGCGTTGGATTCCAGATTGGGGTCAAGCGCGCATTGAAGCAATGGTGGAAAATCGTCCAGATTGGTGTATCTCTCGTCAGCGCACTTGGGGTGTGCCAATGGCGTTATTTATCCATAAAACCACTGAAGAATTACACCCACGCACCCTTGAGCTTATCGAGCAAGTGGCACAACTGGTGGAACAATCGGGTATTCAAGCTTGGTGGGATCTTGATCCAAAAGATCTGCTTGGTGATGATGCAGAAAATTATCGCAAAGTGCCAGATACCCTTGATGTGTGGTTCGATTCTGGATCGACTTATTTCTCTGTGGTGAAAGCGCGTCCAGAGTTTAACGGCTTAAGCGCGGATATGTATCTGGAAGGTTCGGATCAGCACCGCGGTTGGTTTATGTCATCGCTAATGCTTTCCACCGCAACAGATAACCAAGCGCCTTATAAGCAAGTGCTAACTCACGGCTTCACCGTAGATGGCAAAGGGCGCAAAATGTCAAAATCCATCGGAAATATTGTGACCCCGCAAGAAGTGATGGACAAATTCGGTGGCGATATTTTACGTTTATGGGTAGCTTCAACGGATTACACCGGCGAGATGTCTGTGTCAGACGAAATCTTAAAACGTGCTGCCGATAGCTATCGCCGCATTCGTAACACGGCGCGTTTCCTTTTGGCGAACCTAAATGGTTTTGATCCAAAACGCGATTTAGTTAAACCAGAAGAAATGATCGTACTCGATCGCTGGGCGGTGGACTGTGCCTTGAATGCACAAAAAGAGATCCAAGAGGCTTACGATAATTATCAATTCCACGCCGTTGTTCAGCGTTTAATGAAATTCTGTTCAATCGAAATGGGATCGTTCTATTTAGATATTATCAAAGACCGCCAATACACCACCAAAGCGGACAGCCTTGCGCGCCGTAGCTGCCAAACAGCCTTATGGCATATTGCCGAAGCCTTGGTGCGTTGGATTGCGCCGATTTTATCTTTCACCGCTGATGAAATTTGGCAATATATCCCCGGTGAACGCGCGGAATTTGTGTTTACCGAAGAGTTTTATGACGGCTTATTCCCATTAAGCGCAGAAGAAACAATGAATGATGCTTACTGGCAACAAGTGTTGAAATTGCGTGATGAAGTAAACCGTGTGTTAGAGCAAGCCCGTGCAGATAAAACCATTGGCGCCGCATTAGAAGCAGAGGTTACCCTTTATGCGAACGATGAATACGCGAAGATTTTATCGCAACTGGAAAATGAACTACGCTTTGTGCTGATCACGTCAAAAGCACAAGTGAAACCATTAGCCGAAGCTGATGTGGAAGCAGGTGAAGTAGAAGGCTTTAAAGTGAAAGTGGTTCGTTCCGCCAATGAAAAATGTCCGCGTTGCTGGCATTATTCTGACACCATCGGCACAAATCCAGCACACCCAACCCTATGTTCACGCTGTGTTGAAAACGTGGACGGCGAAGGTGAAGTAAGACGCTTTGCGTAAAATGTGAAAAAATTCCACCGCACTTTGATTTAGCGAAATCACAAAGTGCGGTGCTTTTTTCACGAATTTTTTGTTTGGCGTAATTGAATTTGTAGGGCTAGCCGATGCGTCCGCCTGTGTTGCTATCCCAATCGGGCGCACACATAGGTGCGCCCCTACATTTGGAAGCTACGATTTATATTAAATTTGTAGGGGCGGACCGATGTGTCCGCCCGCGTAGTGATCCCAATTGGACACATACAGATGCGCCCTACATTTGGAAACAACCTACATTTTGGAACAAATAGATGTCAAAATCTAAATCAGGTTTATCATTTCTCTGGCTAAGTGCGGTGGCATTTTGCTTAGATTTGTTTACCAAATATTTAGTGGTAAACCATTTTGAGCTGTACGAAAGTGTCCAAATTTTGCCTATTTTTAATCTCACCTATGTGCGAAATTATGGCGCAGCATTTAGTTTTCTAGCGGATCATTCAGGCTGGCAGAAAAGCTTTTTTATTCTACTTGCCATTGGAATTTCCGCAATGCTCGTAATTTTCTTAGCCAAAAATAAAGCGAGCCAACGGCTGCAAAACACTGCTTATGCTCTAATTATTGGTGGAGCGCTGGCGAATATGGCGGATCGTGCATATCACGGTTTTGTGGTGGATTTTTTCGATTTCTACTGGCAACAATGGCATTATCCAGTCTTTAACGTGGCGGACATTGCCATTTGTATTGGTGCCGCATTGCTTGCCATTGATGCCATCAAAAATAACGAGAAAAAAACGGAGAAAGCCCAGTGAAAATTATCTTAGCCAACCCGCGTGGCTTTTGTGCAGGGGTAGATCGTGCCATTAGCATTGTCGAATTAGCTTTAGAAATTCACGGCGCGCCGATTTATGTCCGCCACGAAGTGGTGCATAACCGTTTTGTGGTAAATGGATTGCGTGAACGTGGCGCGGTGTTTGTGGAAGAATTAGATGAAGTGCCAGACGGCGCGATCGTGATTTTTTCCGCCCACGGCGTTTCTCAAGCTGTTCGCCAAGAAGCCAAAAGACGCGAGCTGAAAGTGTTTGATGCCACTTGTCCGCTGGTAACCAAAGTGCATATGCAAGTGGCACGTGCTAGCCGAAAAGGCACAAAAGCGGTGCTAATTGGACACGAAGGCCACCCTGAAGTAGAAGGCACAATGGGGCAATATGATAATGCACAAGGCGGTATTTATTTGGTGGAAGATGTGGAAGACATCGCCAAACTTGCGCTGACGAAAGAAGATGATATTACCTTTATGACGCAAACCACCCTTTCCATTGATGATACTAGTGAAGTGATTGCTGCGTTAAAAGAAAAATATCCCGCCATTCAAGGCCCACGCAAAAACGATATTTGCTATGCCACCACCAACCGCCAACAAGCGGTGAGAGAATTAGCCAAAATTGCTGATTTGGTGATTGTTGTTGGTTCAAAAAACTCTTCCAATTCCAACCGCTTAGCAGAACTTGCCACCAGAATGGGCGTAACTGCGAAACTGATTGATGATGCTAATGATATTGACATCGCGTGGCTCAAAGAGGTTTCCACCATTGGCATTACCGCAGGCGCTTCTGCCCCTGAAGTATTGGTGCAATCGGTAGTCAATCGCTTAAAAGAATTAGGCGTAACCCAAGTGGAAGAGCTACAAGGCTGCGAAGAAAACACCGTGTTTGAAGTGCCGCGAGAGCTACGCATTAAGGAAGTGAATTAAAGGCTTCCGCGAGCGGTGCAATTTTTTCAAAAAAATGTGTTTGCTAATTTTTTGCTAATTCTGGCTTTTTATAATGCTCCCGTCGCTAAGGAAGCGAACAGCAACCTACGATGAATTTTAATGATTAACAAAGGAGTATAACAATGAAAAACTTACGCAAAACACTTTTAGCCACCGCCTTAATCGGTGCAGTAACCTTCGGGGCATTGGGGACGGCTTATGCGGACAGCTTGAAAGACACCGCGATTTTTGAGCAAGCCAGCATCACCGCACAACAAGCGATGGATCAGGCAAAATCCAAATTCGACGGCAAAGTGGTAGAGGTGGAACTCAAGCACAAGAAAGACAATCTCTACTATGAAGTGAAATTGCTGAAAGACAGCGAAACGCAGGAATTTAAAATTGATGCCAAAACGGGGGACGTGTTGGGATCAAAATCTGAGCAAAAAGCGGAACACGCTGAAGAACACCAGCGTTTGCAGCAAGAGGTGAAAATTTCACTCACCCAAGCAGTGGACATCGCCCAACAGCAAACGGGCGGCAAAATCAAAGAGATTGAATTTAAAGTGAAAAAAGATCGCCCACAGTATCAGATTAAAACCATTGTGAATGGCAAAATCGAAAAACTTCGCCTCGATGCCAACACGGGCGAGCGTTTCTAACACCGAATGAGATTTGACTTCAGCAACCGCATTGATAAAGTGCGGTTGTTTTTTTATTAGTTTTTTGGAGGCAAAATGCGAATTTTATTAGTGGAAGATGACAAAATGATCTCACAGGCAATGGCGGACAGCCTCAAAGAAAGCCATTATGCGGTGGATTGGGTGAACAACGGAAACACTGCCGAGCAGGCATTAATCACGCAAACCTATGATCTCGTCTTGTTAGATCTCGGGTTACCGGGGCAAGACGGCTTGCAGTTATTGCAACGCTTACGCCAACAGAAAAACACCACGCCCGTGTTAATCGTTACCGCCCGTGATGACATAGACAGCCGTTTAGCAGGGTTGGACGGCGGGGCAGACGATTATTTGATAAAACCCTTTGATATGAACGAGTTACAAGCCCGCATTCGTGCCATTTTACGCCGCCATTACGGACAAAGCTCGCCGAAAGTAATCAATGGTGATATGAGCCTTGACCCCACCACCTACCAAGTGGAAGTGAACGGCGAAGTCATTCCGCTGAGCAACAAAGAATTTGCCTTGCTCCAAGTGCTAATGACGCGGGCGGGGATTATCCATTCCAGAGCGGAGCTAGAAGACAAAATCTATGCGTGGGGCGAAGAGGTGGAGAGCAATGCCATTGACTTTCTCATTCACAGCTTGCGGAAAAAACTCGGCAAAGAGCGAATCAAAAATGTGCGAGGCGTGGGCTGGCTAATGGCGAAAACGGAGGCGGTATAATGCGTTCCATAAAAGCAAGGCTCAGTTTCAGCTTGATTTTGACCGTTGTCATTGTTGCGATTTTAGGCAGCGGTTGGGCGTTTTACGATACCTATTACCAAACTCATAAACTGCAAGATGAAATGCTCAAACAAATTTCGAGCTACATTTCACCGCACTTTGTACACGAAGAAAAATACAATGAAAACGGCATCGCGGTTTACTTTATTGCAAAGGATAAACCTACGGATCAGCTCAAATTGCCCGAAAATCCACAAAATGATTTTTATACCTTCGCACGAAAAAAAGGGCATTATGCAGTATTGAATAACAAAAAAAATTCCTTTCATTATGATCTAAAAAACGCAGGCGAGTTGTATCGCGGCTATCTTCGCACCGTGCCGCAAGGCGTTATCGTGGTGCTACAAGAAAATGAATACCGCGAAGATTTAGCCGTTCACGCCGCACTGGCGAATTTTCTTCCCTTTATGCTGATTTTGCCCCTTATCGCCGTGCTGATTTATGTGATCACACGCCAAACAATGAAACCCATCGAACGGCTTTCGCAAAAAGTGCTACAACGTTCTCAGCAAGATCTCACCCCCTTGCCGACAAACCATTTGCCCAATGAAATTACGGGCTTCGTATTGGCGATCAACCAATTTTTAGCACGCACGGATCGCTTCATTCAACAGCAAAAACGCTTTATCGCCGATGCCTCGCACGAATTGCGTAGCCCAATGACCGTGATTTCCTTACAGGCGGAACGCCTCGCCCAGCACCCGTTACCGACGGAAACCGCTCAGCAAGTGGCACAGCTCAATCAAAGCATTCAACGCAGTCGCCATCTTTTGGAGCAATTACTTTCCTTAGCTAGAATACAAAACGGCGAAAAAACGCACAGCACTTTATGTGCCATTCAATCGGTATTTAGCCAAGTGATCGCCGATTTATACCCCCTCGCCGAACAAAAGCAACAAGATTTAGGCGTGGAATCGCCTCAACCAATTTTCTTTCAAGGCAACGAAACGGAACTTTATCTTTTAATCAAAAACCTTGTAGATAACGCCATTCGCTACACGCCAACGGGCAGCCGCATTGACCTTTGGGCGGAAGACAGGGCAGAGCATTTAATTTTGAACGTGGAAGACAACGGCAACGGCATTCCTACAGCGGAACGCCAACGCGTGTTCGACCCGTTCTATCGCATACTTGGCTCAGACCAAATGGGATCAGGATTAGGGCTTGCCATCGCCCAGCAAATCGTCCAAAACTACGGCGGAAAAATTGAGCTACGCGACAGCCGACACTTCCCAACGGGGCTATGGGTACGAGTGAGCTTAGCGAAGTAACACTGTAAAAAAGTGAAAGAAGTTTAGCGATATACTAATTTTGTGCTAATTTTTCTTTTGTATGATGAGGGCAATGAAAAACGTATCGCGAAAGGCATTTCACGTTCAACCGCATTAAGCCGAAAACGTACAAAAAGTATAACAAGGCGAACCGCGTATGAAATGAAAACCAGCCCGCGAGCTTTTAACCCCTAACATTTTAAAGAGGACAAATTTATGTTGCACAATTTCATCACCTTTTTACAAAACTTCTTATTAGCCGCCATTGACTTTGCCGTAATGGGAAGCCTTGTCTTATTCACCCTATTCGCCTTTTGTATCAGCTCCTTAGGCTTCGTATTCGCCACCCTACTTGCACGCGGAAAAGACGACAATATTATTGATGTAACCGCCGAGCGAGTTTGGTTTGAAGAGAAATAAATACGTATAAAAACCTCACTAATATCGTGAGGTTTTTTTCAAAAATACTCCTTTACTGCTGAGTTTTAAATCAAAAATCTACCGTCTTAATTCTGTTAGTGCGGTTGCTAGATATCGTTCTAACAAATCTCCTTTTTGTAGCATACTAAAGATATTTTTAGATCTACATCACACTTCCTGACTTTGTATTTTGCTTTCTCTCTGATTTAGGCGTAAAAAAGAATCAAATAATTGACTAAAGGGAGATAGGTATGCCAAATATTGTATTAAATCGCATTGATGAACGTTTGATCCACGGTCAAGTGGGCGTGCAATGGGTTGGCTTTGCTGGGGCGAATTTAGTGCTGGTTGCCAATGATGAAGTGGCAGAAGATCCAATGCAACAAAATTTGATGGAAATGGTGCTTGCAGAGGGCATTGATGTGCGTTTTTGGCCTTTGCAAAAAGTGATTGATAATATCCACCGTGCGGCGGATCGACAAAAAATCTTGCTTGTGTGCAAAACACCGAGTGATTTTTTAACCTTAGTGCAAGGTGGCGTGCCAATTGACAAAATTAACGTAGGCAATATGCATTATGAGGAGGGCAAAACACAGATCCATAAAACCGTATCCGTAAATGATAAAGACAGAGCGGCATTTGAACAGCTACGCCAGCTTGGTGTGCAGTGCTTTATTCAAGGTGTGCCAACCGAAGATGCAATAGATTTGTTTAAATTATTGTAAGAAAGAAGCGAGGAAACTATGGAAATTGGACTTTTACAGGCACTCTTATTGGGTGTACTTGCATTCTTTGCAGGTCTTGACCTCTATAATGGTTTAACACATTTTCATAGACCAGTTGTATTAGGGCCTATTGTGGGAGCGATTTTAGGGGATTTACAAACAGGGATTTTAGTTGGCGGTACCCTTGAATTAGTCTGGATGGGGCTTGCGCCATTAGCAGGGGCGCAGCCACCAAATGTGATTATTGGCACAATCGTGGGAACGGCATTTGCTATCACCACCAAAACCGATCCAAAAGTGGCCGTTGGGGTTGCCGTGCCGTTTGCCATTGCAGTGCAAATGGGGATCACCTTCTTATTCTCCGTAATGTCAGCGGTAATGTCCCGTTGTGATCAAATGGCGGAAGAAGCCAATCTCAAAGGCATTGATTATGTGAACTATCTTGGTTTGTTAGTGCTAGGGACGTTCTATTTCTTCTGTGCGTTCTTGCCAACTTACTTTGGTGCGGAATATGCCGGTAAAATCATTGCAATGTTGCCAAAAGAAGTGATTGACGGCTTAGGCGTGGCAGGGGGCATTATGCCTGCTATCGGGTTTGCGGTATTAATGAAAATTATGATGAAAAATGCCTATATCCCTTACTTTATCCTAGGTTTTGTGGGTGCTGCTTGGCTTAATCTGCCAGTGTTAGCAATTGCTGCTGCGGCAGTGGCAATGGCATTGATTGATTATATGCGTAAAGGCAATACTGAAACAAAAGCAACGCAAAAAGAGGAGTTTCAAGATGGAATCTAAAGCACGTCAAAGCGTACAAAATGACAATGTGTACGAAGATCAAACAATGGGGACAGAACTCACTAAATCTGATATTAATACGATGGCGTGGCGTTCTTTATTACTACAAGCTTCTTTTAACTATGAGCGTATGCAAGCGGCAGGTTGGTTATATGGAATTAGCCCCGCATTGAAAAAAATTCACACCAACAAAGCGGATTTAAGCAAGGCAATGAAAGGGCATTTGGGCTTCTTCAATACCCACCCGTTCCTTGTTACATTCGTAATGGGTATTGTGCTGGCAATGGAGCGCTCCAAACAAGAAGTGAACGCCATTCAAAGTACAAAAATCGCCGTGGGTGCGCCATTAGGCGGCATTGGTGATGCCTTATTCTGGTTCA
Organism: Avibacterium avium; assembly: GCF_900454535.1. Classification (GTDB taxonomy): domain Bacteria; phylum Pseudomonadota; class Gammaproteobacteria; order Enterobacterales; family Pasteurellaceae; genus Avibacterium; species Avibacterium avium. Next base: position 2,171,470 of record NZ_UGSP01000001.1, on the reverse strand, counting down.
CCTTATTGCCAATCTGTGGCGGTATTGGCGCAAGTTTGGCGTTACAAGGTTCGATCTTGGGTGCGATTTTCTTCTTTGTAGTATTCAATATCGTGCATTTTGGTTTACGTTTTGGTTTAGCCCATTATGCCTACAAGATGGGAGTAGCAGCTATTCCAACCATTAAGGCTAACACGAAAAAAGTGTCACACGCCGCATCAATGATCGGTATGACTGTGATTGGCGCATTAGTTGCCACTTACATTCGTTTCCAAACCACCGCAGAAATCACCGCTGGTGATGCCGTGGTGAAAGTGCAAGCTGATGTGTTAGACAAGCTAATGCCAGCCTTTTTACCATTGGTGTACACCTTATTGATGTACTATTTAGTGAAACGCAACTGGTCGCCGTTACGCTTAATCATTCTCACCGTAATGATTGGTATCGGCGGACGTTTTGCGGGTATCCTATAACTATCATTATGATGAATGCCGAGTGTTTGCTCGGCATTTTTTATCTATTTTGGATCAATAAGGAGAAAAAGATGACAACCTTGATCGTGAGCGGACACGGACATTTCGCCACAGGGCTACAAAGTGCGCTGGAGCAAATTATTGGGCAATATCCAAAGGTGGCCTTTTTTGATTTTGATGACAAGCAAACCACGCCAGAACAATTACGCCAAAATATCGAACAATATCTCAAGACGGAACAGGAAAGTGCGGTGCTTTTTTGCTGCGATATTTTAGGTGGCACGCCATTTCGCCAATGTGCGATGATTGCACAACAGTTTGAGCGCGCAGAGGTGATTGTTGGCACGAATTTACAAATGCTGATTGAAACTATAATGGCGAAAGATGAGCTTGAGTTTTTTGAGTTAGTCACACAAGCTCTAACCAGTGCCAATCAAGGCATCACCACGCTTTCAGCACAACAAAAAGCAAAAAGAACAGCGCGCGCAGAAGATGATGGGATTTAACCTAACATTCACCAGATGATAGCGGATCAGCGCAGGATTAAGCGGCATTTTCCTCTTGCACCGCTTCGCCTTCGAGCGGTAAGTTTGCTTGTTCCCAGCCCATAAAACCGCCTTGCATACTATACACATTATCGTAGCCTTGCTCGATAAGAAATGCGCCTACGTTGCGGCTGCTGATACCGTGATAACAGCTCACGATAATGGGATCGTCATAATCCACTTTTTGCTGAAATTCGCCATAGCTTTGATTGGTTAAGTGAAACGCGCCCTTTGGGTGGCTATGGGTAAAACGGGGGAAATCGCGAATGTCCACCAGCGTGGCATTTTCTTCGTTCATCATTTGCCAAGCCTGCTGTGGCGTGATTTCTTTAAGTGCGGTCATTTTTTTCCTTATTTTTATTTATGTGTGAAATAATGCGCTATCTTATTGACATAGATCAATTTGTTCAAGACCTTTGCGATTTTTTCAAGTAAAATAACCGCACTTTTGATTTAGCTGATTTAGGACTATGCCTCAACTTTCGGAAAAACTCACTGCTTACGCGCAATTAATGCGTTTTGACAAACCCATTGGCACATTATTGTTATTGTGGCCAACGCTTTGGGCATTGTTTTTGGCAGAGAAAAATTTTCCGCCTATTTCGGTGCTAATAGTGTTTGTGCTTGGCGTGATCATTATGCGCGCTGCAGGTTGCGTGATTAATGATTATGCGGATCGCCACATTGACGGCAAAGTCAAACGCACTTCACAGCGTCCTTTAGCAACGGGAAAAGTCAGCGAAAAAGAAGCCAAATTACTTTTTGCCGGGCTGATATTCTGCGCCTTTATTCTTGTGCTATTTCTGAATTATTACGCCATTGGCTTGTCTTTTATTGCGGTGCTGTTAGCCTTTATTTATCCCTTTATGAAACGCTATACCCATCTTCCGCAATTTTTCTTAGGCGCGGCCTTTGGTTGGTCTATCCCAATGGCCTATGGAGCGTTGATCGCACAACTGCCTTTAGAATGTTGGCTGCTGTTTGTGGCGAATTTAGCCTGGACGGTGGCTTATGACACGCAATATGCAATGGTGGATCGTGATGATGATTTGCGCATCGGGGTAAAATCCACCGCCATTTTGTTTGCCCAATATGACAATAAAATCATCGCCTTATTGCAATTTATTGCTTTAGGATTGCTCATTCTTATCGGCTACCAATCCCATTTGCATTATAGTTATTTTATTTTACTTGCGCTTACGGCATTGCTTTTCGTTTATCAATGTAAACTCACTCGCCATCGCCGCCGTGAGGACTGTTTCAAAGCCTTTTTAAATAATAATTATGTAGGAATGGGCGTGTTTATCGCTTTTCTTGCAGGCATCTTTTTTGTCTAATTTGGAGTGAAATCAAGCCATTAAAGGCGATTTTTTCCTCTGTTTCTACTCTAAATGATCGGCGCAATTTGGTTATCAAAAAATAATCTGCTTATTTCTACTTGAAATTGTCTTTTTTATCCCCATATCTCTGATAAATTTTTATCCAAAATAAAAGGAACTTCTATGACAACGATCGTAAGTGTACGCCGTAATGGCAAGGTGGTTGTGGGCGGAGACGGTCAGGTTTCCCTTGGCAACACAGTAATGAAAGGTAACGCGCGCAAGGTGCGCCGCTTATATCACAATAAAGTGTTGGCAGGTTTTGCTGGCGGCACCGCAGATGCATTCACCCTGTTTGAATTATTTGAACGTAAGCTGGAAATGCACCAAGGGCATTTGCTTAAAAGTGCGGTGGAATTAGCTAAAGATTGGCGTACCGATCGTGCGTTGCGTAAACTTGAAGCGATGTTGATTGTGGCAGACGAGAAAGAAAGCCTGATCATCACCGGAATTGGTGATGTGGTACAGCCTGAAGAAGATCAAATTTTGGCCATTGGTTCGGGCGGTAACTATGCAATGTCTGCAGCACGCGCGTTAGTGCAAAATACCGATCTTTCAGCTCGTGAAATCGTAGAAAAATCGCTCAAAATTGCAGGGGATATTTGCGTTTATACCAACACAAATTTCACCATTGAAGAATTGCCATAACGTGTAGATTTGAAATGGCGTGGATTTATTTAGTTTGTGCAGGTTTGCTTGAAATTGGCTGGCCAATTGGCTTGAAAATTGCCACCCAGCCTAACAAAGCATTGTTGGGATCACTGCTTGCGATTATTTTTATGATCGGCAGTGGCACATTGCTTTACCTTGCACAGCGAACCATACCAATGGGAACCGCCTATGCTGTATGGACAGGAATTGGTGCTGCTGGTGCTTTTATTGTTGGCGTGCTGTTTTATGATGATGCACTCACATTTTGGCGAGCATTAGGGGCAATGATGATTGTAGGTGGTGTTATCGTGTTAAAATTAACATCACATTAATCCCATTTATTTTGAATAAATGGTTTAGAAAAAAGGATTACATTATGTCTGAAATGACACCTCGTGAAATTGTTTCTGAATTAGATCAACATATTATCGGTCAGGCCGATGCAAAAAGAGCAGTGGCTATCGCCCTGCGTAACCGCTGGCGTAGAATGCAATTACAAGAGCCATTACGCCACGAAGTTACCCCTAAAAACATCTTAATGATCGGGCCGACTGGGGTGGGTAAAACAGAAATTGCGCGCCGTTTAGCGAAATTAGCCAATGCGCCTTTCATCAAAGTGGAAGCCACCAAATTTACCGAAGTGGGTTATGTAGGGAAAGAAGTGGATTCCATTATCCGTGATCTGACTGACAGTGCGATGAAACTCGTGCGTCAAACAGAAATCGAAAAAAATCGTTTCCGTGCAGAAGAAGCGGCAGAAGATCGCATTTTAGATGCCTTATTACCCCCAGCTAAAAATCAATGGGGTGAAGTGGAAAATCACGATACCAATAGCAGCACTCGTCAAGTGTTCCGCAAAAAATTGCGTGAAGGACAACTTGACGATCGTGAAATTGATATTGATGTAGCCGCCCCATCAATGGGAGTGGAAATTATGGCACCACCGGGAATGGAAGAAATGACGAGCCAGTTGCAGTCAATGTTCCAAAATCTTTCTAGTGGCAAAACCAAAACCCGAAAAATGAAAATTAAAGATGCGTTCAAAGCCTTAGTTGATGATGAAGCAGCGAAATTAATTAATCCTGAAGAACTTAAACAAAAAGCTATTGATGCAGTAGAGCAAAACGGCATTGTCTTTATTGATGAGATTGACAAAATCTGTAAAAAAGGCGAATACAGTGGCGCAGATGTTTCGCGTGAGGGCGTACAGCGTGATTTACTGCCATTAGTGGAAGGTTCAACGGTTAGCACAAAACACGGAATGGTGAAAACTGATCATATTTTATTTATCGCCTCTGGTGCATTCCAAGTGGCTCGCCCTTCCGATTTAATCCCTGAATTGCAAGGTCGTTTGCCAATTCGTGTGGAACTTTCTGCCCTAAGTGCGGAAGATTTTGAGCGAATTTTAACTGAACCAAATGCATCTTTAACCGAGCAGTATAAAGCTTTAATGGCAACAGAAGGCGTGAATATCACTTTCACTCAAGATGCGATCAAGAAAATCGCTGAAGCCGCTTTTCGTGTTAATGAGAAAACCGAAAACATCGGCGCGCGCCGCTTGCATACGGTAATGGAGCGTTTAATGGATAAAATTTCCTTTAACGCTAGCGATATGAACGGCGAACAAGTTACCATTGACGGCGCTTACGTTGCAGATGCCCTCGGCGAAGTGGTAGAAAACGAAGATTTAAGTCGTTTTATTCTGTAATACATTGATGTTATAAATAAAAAGAGCGGTGGAAAATTTCAAGATTTTTCACCGCTCTTATTTTATTGTCTTAATGGATTAAAGAATGTTGGCAAACTCTTCCATTACAGATTTTGGCCATACACTCGATTGCACTTCACCAATGTGTTTTTTGTGCAACAATAACATCGCTAAACGTGATTGACCGATACCACCGCCGATAGAAAGGGGTAAGCGACCGTTTACTAAATCTTGGTGCCAGTCAAATTGCAAGCGATCTTCATCACCTGTAATGGCAAGCTGTTTGCGTAAAGCGGTTTCATCAACACGGATACCCATTGAAGAAAGCTCGAAAGCACGTTCTAAGGTTGGGTTCCAAACTAAAATATCGCCGTTTAAGCCTTTGTATTCGCCCTCAGAAACGGTTGTCCAGTCATCATAGTCTGGCGCGCGTTTGTCGTGTGGTTTACCGTCTGATAGTTCGCCACCGATACCAATTAAGAACACTGCACCATATTCTTTACAAATGGCGTTTTCACGTTCTTTGTCGTTCATTCCTGGGTAGCGTTTCACTAAATCTTCACTGTGAATGAAAGTGATTTCTTGCGGTAAGAAACGAGTTAAACCGAATTTTTCACTCACTGCCGCTTCTGTTTCTAAGATTGCTTGATAAATTTCACGCACAGTTTCTTTTAAATAATCTAGGTTGCGGCGACCTGCTGGGATCACTTTTTCCCAATCCCATTGATCCACATACACAGAGTGAGTTTGATCGAGGCTATCTTCATCTGGACGCAAGGCTTTCATATGCACAAATAGGCCCTCACCTTCCGCAAAACCAAAACGCGCAAGGGTGTGGCGTTTCCATTTGGCTAAAGAATGAACCACTTCAAAGGTGGCATCTGTGATCTGCTTCACATTTACTTGAACTGCTTTCTCTGTTCCTGAAAGATTATCTTGAATACCATTGCCAACTTGGCTTAGGATAGGGCCTTGAACTTCTACAAGACCTAAATGTTCCAAAAGTTTTTGGGTAAACGTGTTTTTAGCAAAGCTAATTTCTTGTTGTTGTAAAATAAATGATTTTTCCATTTTATGAACCTTGTTTATTATTGGTTTTGATTTTTCGTTGCATATTATTTAATGATGTGGGAGTGAAATTCAATACCTATAAACAAAAATAGCACTGTAAATGGTTTTTCATTAAAAAATTGGCTATAATTTTAAAATAAATCTAATTTTGGAAAGAGAAAATGCACAATATTGATAATTTAGATAAACAAATCCTGCGTGTGTTGATCAAAGATGCGCGTACCCCTTACGCTGAAATGGCGAAAAATTTTGGCGTAAGCCCTGGGACAATTCACGTTCGTGTAGAAAAAATGCGCCAATCTGGGATTATTCAAGGCACAAAGATCCGCATCGATCAGCGTAAACTAGGCTATGATGTCTGCTGTTTCATTGGCATTATTCTCAAAAGTGCGAAAGACTACGATAAGGTGATCGCGAAATTAGAAAAATTTGAAGAAGTGGTGGAAGCTTATTACACCACGGGGAATTATTCCATTTTTATTAAGGTGATGACCCACACCATTGCAGAGCTTCATTCCGTACTCGCAACCAAAATTCAGTTGATTGATGAAATTCAATCTACCGAAACCTTGATTTCAATGCAAAATCCAATTTTGCGTGATATTACTCCATAACTCATTCATTTATAACTAAAATAGGAGTCATTATGTCTGATGTATTTCACTTAGGCTTAACGAAAGCAATGTTAGAAGGGGCTGAACTTGCTATTGTGCCGGGAGCACCAGAGCGTGTTGAGCGTATTGCAAGCTTATTAGACAGCCCTAAATTTCTTGCAGCCACCCGAGAATTCACCTCTTGGTTAGGTTATCTCAATGGCAAAGCGGTGGTTGTATGTTCCACTGGCATTGGAGGACCTTCCGTTTCCATTGCTGTCGAAGAATTAGCTCAATTAGGTGTACGTACTTTTTTACGCATAGGGACAACGGGCGCGATCCAGCCACATATTAATGTGGGCGATATTTTGATCACTACGGGAGCGGTGCGTTTAGATGGGGCAAGCCGTCATTTTGCGCCATTAGAATATCCAGCGGTAGCGGACTTTACTTGTACTTCAATGCTTCACAAAGCGGCATTAGAAAATGATAAAGCGAAAGTGCATATTGGTATCACTGCGTCATCAGATACGTTCTACCCAGGGCAAGAGCGCTACGACACTTACACTGGCAAAATTTACCGCCACTATCAAGGTTCATTAAAGCAATGGCAAGAGCTAAATGTAATGAACTATGAAATGGAAAGTGCCACCTTATTTACAATGTGTTCTGCTTTAGGCTTGCGTGCTGGTATGGTGGCTGGTGCGATTGTAAACCGCACACAGCAAGAAATCCCAAATGAAGAAACCATTCATCAAACCGAACAAAACGCCATTGATATTGTGGTGAAAGCAGCGAGCTATTTGGTGGAATAATCTGCCATTATTTCTTGAACGAAAAAATAAAAAAATCTGCATCTAAGATGCAGATTTTTTATTTGTGATATTTTCGCTAAATTAGCTTAATTTAATCCCGCCCGTATCAAAGGCTTCAAGATGGATTCGCTCTGCTGGCACACCTAAATCTACTAAAGATTTGTACTGTGCTTGCATAAATGCCATTGGGCCACACAGGTAGTAATCTGCGTCTTTCGGTAAAAGTGCGGTTGGAATTTGGCTTAAATCTAAACGACCTGTGGCGTCTGCTTGCGCATCTTCCACTTCATAAACGGTAAAGGTGCTAACATTTGGATATTGTGCTTTTACCCCATCAACGTGTGCTTTCATTGCGTGTACATCGGCATTACGACAAGCGTGGATAAAGCTCACAGGAGAAGGTACATTTTGCTCTACTAACTGGTTAAGCATTGCAATCATAGGAGTTAAGCCCACACCACCACTGATAAACACATTTGGTTTTTGGCTATCAATTAAGAAGAAGTTGCCTGTTGGCGCAGTGGCTTCAATTTCATCACCCTCATTTAATCCGTGCAAGGTGGTAGAAACCCAGCCGCCTGCTAGCTCACCTTTTGGATCTTCACGTTTTACTGAAATGCGTAAATAGTCTGATTTTGGATTATCAGAAAGGGTATATTGACGCGGCTGTTTTAAGCCTAATTCTGGAACGAAAACACGCACTGAGATATATTGCCCCGCTTTATAAGTTGGCAAATCGCCGCCATCAACAGGCTGCAAATAGAAAGAGGTAATTTCACTGCTTTCTTCTACTTTCTTGGCAATTTTGAATTTACGCCAGCCTAACCAGCTACCTTTAGTTTGCTGATGCTCGTCATAAATGGCTTTTTCTGTGCTAATCAAAATATCCGCTAATTGATTGTAGGCTGCTGTCCAAGCTTCAATTAATGGATCGTCCATTGAAATTTGCAATACCTCACTAATCGAATGAAGTAAGTTGTTGCCCACAATGGCATAATCAGGGGCTTGAATATCAAGACTGACGTGTTTATGCGCCATTAACTCAACTGCTGGCAATAGCACGGCTGGATTTTCAATATTTTCCGCATAAGCTAATACCGCATTCGCTAAAGAACGCGCCTGCGCACCGCTGCGTTGGTGTCCAAGGTTAAACACTTGTTTTAATTCAGGGTGATTGGTGAGCATTCTGTTATAAAAATAAGAAGTGAGCGCAACACCGTTTTCACGTAGCACTGGCACAGTGGCTTTCACTAATTCAATTTGATTTGCTGTTAATGACATAAAAAGTCCTTTTGGTTTATTAAAGATGTATTTAAAATACATCTTTAATGCTAGGCTGGCAAGTGATTATTTATCAATAAGCCATAATCTAGCAAGAAGTGGTGAAATAGACTACAATGCGCCACCTAAGGAGTTGCAATGCAAATTAATAAATTTACTGATTATGGTTTTCGTGTGCTGATCTATCTTGCGCGTCAGCAGGAATGCACGCACACAATCGCTAGCCTTGCTAAGCAACTTCACCTTTCACAAAATCATCTGGTCAAAATCGTCCATTTTATGGCGAAACAACAATGGCTGATTACCAGTCGTGGTAAAGGCGGCGGTATTCGTTTGGCGGAAAGCACATTAGGTTTGCCCTTAGGCGAGATGTTGCGCACCTTACAAGGTGATGTACAGATTGTGAATTGCCTTTCACCGCAATGTACCTTGCACCCCCAATGTCAATTAAAGCATTTGTTAGATAATGCACTGGCACAGTTTTATCAATCGTTAAATCAATATAACTTGGCAATGGTGGTTAATCGCGGCAATTTGAATGACGATCTTTCTATTGCTATTACACAGCTCATTTAATGCTAGCACTTTTTTAGTGACAAAAGTGCGGTGATTTTTTGACGAAAATTGTGAAAAATTTCCTTGTTTTATTAGTAATATCTAGACTTATTTCTGATAATTCGCTAAGGTTATCCCTTAACCTTTTATTCAACATTTACTTAACGTAAGGAGCTAAAAATGGGTTTATTTGATTTTGTTGGCGATATTGGTCGGAAACTTTTCTCTAAAAAAGAAGAAGCCTCGGAAGCCGTGGAAAAACACATTGCGGAAGATAACCCAGGGGTGGAAAATCTTTCTGTTAAAGTGGAAGATGGCGTGGCTAAAATTGAAGGTAATGCGGCCTCTGCGGAAGCCTTAGAAAAAGCGATTTTAATGGCTGGTAATGTGGTAGGCATTAATTCAGTGAATGTTGATGGCGTAGCCATTGAAAACGGTGAAAGCTTAGCGACAGATGAAGAATTTTATGTGATCCAAAAAGGCGATACTCTTTGGAAAATCGCTGAAAAAACCTATGGCAATGGGGCAAAATACACCGCTATCGTTGAAGCCAATAAAGAAGTGATCAAAGATGCGGATAAGATCTTCCCGGGGCAGAAAATTCGTTTACCAAAATCACTTTAATTAACCACACAGCAAAAGCCTTATTCTGTAAGGCTTTTCTTTTTTAGCGTAAAAAATAGCCAGTTGTGGTTTTTTATTTCTCAACATCTCGACTGGCGAGCGTTGTATCGCTATAATTTGGTGTCTTTTTAACTTTTTACTAACGTGTTCGGTGTTAGTGTTCGCCGAGTGCAAATTCATTTTGAGGTAACATAATGTCATTTAATATTGAAACAACTCAAGGTCTTGAGCGTCGTGTAACTATCACCGTTCCTGCTGAAACCGTAGATCAAGCGGTGCGTGAAGAATTAAAACGTGTCGCAAAAAATGCACGCGTAGATGGTTTCCGTAAAGGTAAAGTACCACCACATATTATTGAAAAACGTTTTGGTGCATCTGTGCGTCAAGATGTGTTAGGTGATTTATTACAAAAACACTTCTTCAACGTGCTTGTAGATAGCAAAGTGAATCTTGCTGGTCGTCCAAGTTTCAACGTTGAACAGTTTGAAGCTGGTAAAGATCTTGTTTTCACTGCCACCTTTGAAGTGTATCCAGAAGTAGAATTAAAAGGTTTAGATCAAATCAAAGTAGAAAAACCTGTTGTTGAAATCAGCGAAGCAGACATTGACAAAATGGTTGATGTGTTACGCAAACAACAAGCAACTTGGGAAGAAACTCAAGAGCCAGCAAAAGCTGATGATCGTGTAACTATTGACTTCGTTGGAAGCGTTGATGGCGAAGAATTTGAAGGCGGCAAAGCCACTGATTTCGTATTAGCAATGGGACAAGGCCGAATGATTCCAGGCTTTGAAGAAGGCATTGTTGGACATAAAGCAGGCGAGCAATTTGATATTGATGTAACCTTCCCAGAAGAATATCACGCTGAAAACTTAAAAGGTAAAGCCGCGAAATTTGCCATTACCTTGAAAAAAGTGGAAGTGATGGTATTGCCTGAATTAACTGATGAGTTTGTGGCGAAATTTGGTCCAAACACCAAAACCGTAGCAGATTTACGCGCAGAAATTGCTAAAAATATGCAACGTGAGTTGAAAAATGCTTTAGCCGCGCGCCTTAAAAATCAAGTTGTAGAAGGATTAGTTGAGCAAAATCAAATTGATGTGCCTGCAGCAGCAATTGAACAAGAAATTGACGTATTACGCCAACAAGCCGCACAACGCTTTGGTGGTAATCAGCAACAAGCGGCACAATTACCGCGTGAATTATTTGAAGAGCAAGCAAAACGCCGTGTTCAAGTAGGTTTATTATTAGCGGAAGTGATTGCTTCTAACAAATTAAGCGTTGATGAAGCTAAAGTGAATGCTATGATTGACGAAATTGCTTCAGCTTACGAGCAGCCAGCAGAAGTGGTGGAATATTATAAAAATAACAAAGAGTTAATGAATAATATTCGTAATGCAGTACTTGAAGAACAGGCAGTTGATGCGATTCTTGAGAAAGCACAGGTAACTGAAAAACCAGCATCATTTGATGAAGTAATGAATCCACAAGCATAATTTGCTGTAACTCATTGATTTCAAAGTGCGGTCGTTTTTTTCACAAAAATGACCGCACTTTTGTTATATAATTCACCCTTCAAGTGGCTTGAACTTAACTCAGTGCAAAGCAATGGTTTAAATTCAATTTACTATAACTTTTTATAACCCTTTGATAGAAAAGGAAAACCAATGGAGAATACAATGGCTTTAATTCCTATGGTGGTTGAACAAACCGCGCGTGGCGAACGTTCTTACGATATTTATTCACGCTTATTAAAAGAGCGTATTATTTTTCTAAGCGGTCAAGTTGAGGACAATATGGCGAATTTAATCGTGGCTCAACTGCTGTTTTTAGAATCAGAAAATCCAGATAAAGATATTAGCCTGTATATTAATTCACCGGGCGGTGTGGTAACGGCAGGAATGGCAATTTACGACACAATGCAATTCATCAAACCTGATGTGCGTACCCTATGTATTGGGCAAGCCTGCTCAATGGGAGCATTTTTGTTAGCGGGCGGCGCGCCGGGTAAACGTGCAGCATTGCCAAATGCACGTGTGATGATTCACCAACCGTTAGGTGGCTATCGCGGACAAGCTTCGGATATTCAAATCCACGCACAAGAAATCTTAAAAATTAAACACACCTTAAATGAAAGATTAGCGTTCCACACAGGACAGCCTTTTGAAAAAGTGGAACAAGATACCGATCGTGATAATTTTATGACCGCCGAAGAAGCGAAATTATACGGTTTAATTGATGAAGTATTAGTGAAAAGAGAAACGGAATAAGTTATGACAACAGAACAACAGCTCCATTGCTCAATGTGCGGCAAGAAACGCAGTGAAGTGCAAAAATTGATCGCAGGTGAAGACGGCGCGATTTGTAACGAATGTATCGAGCTTTGCCATAATTTGCTGGTTGATGCCGAAAAGCAAGAGCAAGCGGAAGCAAATCAAACCACAGAATTACCAACCCCACACCAAATTCGCGCCCATTTAGATGATTATGTTATCGGGCAAGATTATGCCAAAAAAGTGCTAGCGGTAGCGGTATATAACCACTATAAACGCCAGCAAGTAGGGTATAAATCTGATGACGTGGAATTAGGTAAAAGTAACATTTTGTTAATTGGCCCAACAGGAAGCGGAAAAACCTTACTCGCGGAAACTTTAGCCAGAACCTTAAATGTGCCTTTCGCAATGGCAGATGCCACCACGCTAACCGAAGCCGGTTATGTGGGGGAAGATGTGGAAAACGTGCTGCAAAAATTATTGCAAAATTGTGATTACGACATCGAAAAAGCAGAAAAAGGCATTATTTACATTGATGAGATTGATAAAATCACGCGTAAATCTGAAAACGCCTCAATCACCCGTGATGTATCAGGGGAAGGCGTGCAACAAGCCTTACTGAAATTAATTGAAGGCACAATTTCTTCCATTCCACCACAAGGCGGACGCAAACATCCACAGCAAGAAATGTTACGCCTTGATACGTCTAAGATCTTGTTTATTTGTGGTGGCGCGTTTGCAGGCTTAGAAAAAATCGTAGAAAAACGTGTTCACGTTGGCAGTGGCATCGGTTTTGGTGCGGAAGTAAAAGGGCAGAACGATAAAGCCACACTGACCGAATTATTCACGCAAGTTGAGCCAGATGATTTAATGAAATTTGGCTTAATTCCAGAGTTTATCGGACGTTTGCCTGTGATCGCACCGCTTGCAGAATTAGATGAAGAAGCCCTGATTCAAATTCTTACCGAGCCGAAAAATGCTCTCACCAAGCAATACCAAGCTCTGTTTGGGTTTGAAGATGTTACTCTTGAATTTACGCGCGAAGCCTTAGTGGCAATGGCGAAGAAAGCGTTAGAACGTAAAACAGGCGCACGCGGCTTGCGTTCTATCGTAGAAGGATTGTTGCTTGACACAATGTATGACTTACCATCAATCGAAAATCTTGAAAAAGTGATTATTGATGAAAATACCGTTGTGGATAATGAACCACCGAAAATGGTGTTTCGCAGTTAATTTCATTTACTAACAAAAAAGTGCGGTAATTTTTACCGCACTTTTTTTATCGCAATTATCAGCCAATTTTATTTCTTCGATTTTTTGATAAACTTCATCAAACGTTTACGCTTACGCAGCTGATTTGGCGTGAGTTTATTGCGTTTGCCCGAGAATGGATTGCTGCCTTCTTGGAAAATCAAACGAATTGGAGAGCCAATAATTTTCAGGCTGCGGCGATAATAGTTTGATAAATAGCGTTTATAGCTATCTGGCAAGCGGTCAATTTGGTTGCCGTGTACCACAATAATTGGCGGATTATAACCACCAGGGTGGGCGTATTTCAATTTAATACGGCGACCGCTAACCATTGGCGGTTGATGTTCATCTGTTGCCATTTGTAGAATACGCGTGAGCATTGACGTTGTCATTTTTTGCGTGGCGCAAGCATAGGCTTCTTTAATGGAATCAAACAGATTGCCCACACCACTGCCGTGCAAGGCAGAAATAAAATGGACGCGAGCAAAATCAATGAAGTCTAAACGGCGATCTAATTCTGATTTCACACGATCTTTCACTTCTTGATCTAAGCCGTCCCACTTGTTCACCACAATTACTAAAGAACGTCCTGCATTGAGGATAAAGCCGAGCAAGGAAAGATCTTGATCGGAAATGCCTTCACGCGCATCAATGGTGAGTAGCACGACATTGGCTTCTTGAATGGCTTGTAAGGTTTTGATCACAGAGAATTTTTCTACCGTCAAATGCACCTTACCGCGTTTACGCACGCCCGCGGTGTCGATAATGGTGTAATGCTGACCATCACGTTCCATTGGAATGGAAATACTATCACGCGTTGTGCCGGGGAGATCGTAAACCACCACGCGATCTTCGCCTAAAATGCGGTTAGTAAGGGTGGATTTCCCTACGTTCGGACGGCCTACAATGGCAATTTTGATGTTTTGCTCTTGTTCGCTTTCTTCTTCCGCAAGGGCTTCATCTAATAGCTGGCCATCTTCTTCGTTATTAAAATCAAATTCGTGATCCCATTCATCTTCTTGATTTTCTTCGTTATTTTGTACCGCACTTTGGTTTTGCTCGGCCTCTTTTTCGGAATTTTGCTCAGCAAGTGGCGCAAGCACTTGTTCCATTAAGGCATTTACGCCACGGCCTTGCGAGGCGGCGATTTGAACCACTTCGCCTAAACCAAGCTGATAAAATTCCGCACAATGGGAATCCGCGTCAATACCGTCTGTTTTATTGGCAACCAGCACGGTGGTTTTGTTTTGGCGTTGGCGTAAATATTGGGCTATGCCAATATCGGCGGAAGTCAGCCCTGCGCGTGCGTCCACCAGAAATAACACGATGTCTGCTTCTTCAATGGCAAGCAAGGATTGCTCTGCCATTTTTTCTTCTACGCCTTCTTCTGTACCGTCAATACCGCCAGTGTCAATTACGATAAAATCATAGCCAGCAATATTGGCTTGGCCATATTTGCGATCGCGAGTTAAGCCAGGGAAATCGGCAACAAGGGCATCACGGGTGCGCGTTAGGCGATTAAATAAGGTTGATTTTCCCACATTTGGGCGACCCACAAGGGCAACTACGGGAGTTGTCATAAAAACCTCTATATTCGTTAGGGCAAATTTTCTTTCACTGCAAAAGCAAAGTGCGGTGAAAAAATAATAAGTTTTTTGCAAAATTGGCTAATTATAGCGGATTTTGCCCTTAATGAGAAATGACTTCTCAGACTGGCTAAAGGCTAACCATAAGGAAGTATTTTTAGCGAAATGTTAAAATTTTTTGTGATCGCTGTCATAATTTCTTAACAAATGTTTTACTAAAACGTTTAAATCAGCATAGAATGGCGCTCTCATTTAAGTCATAACATTAATTATTGATGGAGTAGTTTGTATGGCTCTTTTTCTTAGTATTTTTCCGATTGTTTTATTAATTTATTTAATGGTAAAACGCAATGCGTTGCCATCTTATGTTGCATTGCCGTGGATTGCGGTAGTGGTGTTAATTATTCAATTTATTTTCTTTGGCACAGATATTTCTATCGTGAGTGCCAATGTAACAGCCGCATTGGTGGCGGTTCAAACGCCAATTACGGTAATTTTCGGTGCGATTTTATTTAACCGTTTTTCTGAAATCTCAGGTGCAACGAATACGTTGCGTAAGTGGTTAGGTAATATTAATCCAAACCCTGTTGCACAAATTATGATTATCGGTTGGGCATTTGCCTTTATGATTGAAGGGGCGAGTGGCTTCGGAACGCCAGCAGCGATCGCTGCGCCGATCTTAGTGGGCTTAGGCTTTCCGCCATTAAAAGTGGCAATGCTTGCCTTAATTATGAACTCTGTACCGGTTTCCTTTGGGGCAGTAGGGACGCCAACTTGGTTTGGTTTTGGCCCATTAAATTTAACGGATAACCAAATTCTTGAAATCGGTTCAATGTCAGCGCTTATTCACTCCTTTGCTGCATTAATTATTCCATTAATGGCGTTGCGTTTAATCGTAGGCTGGAGCGAAATTCGTAAAAACCTTGTGTTTATTTATATCAGCATTTTCGCTTGTGTTGTGCCTTATTTCTTATTGGCCCAAGTGAACTATGAGTTCCCATCATTAGTGGGTGGTGCAATTGGTTTATTGGTGTCTGTGTTTGTAGCAAATAAAGGCATTGGTTTAGCCAAAGTAGAAAATAACCTTGACGATAACGCAGTAAGCACAGGGCAAGTAGTGAAAGCTTTATTGCCAACAGGGTTATTAATTGCGATTTTAATTGTGACACGTTTACAACAATTGCCATTCAAGGCAATGATGAATGATGCGACAACTTGGTTTAGCGTACAATTAGGCTCATTAGGTTTATTTGAAATTAGCCACGGTTTAATTTTCAGCTTAAAACAAATTTTCGGTACATCGGTGAATGCAAGCTATAAATTGCTTTATGTGCCAGCATTAATTCCATTCGTGGTAACAGTATTAATCTCAATTCCATTGTTCGCATTATCTGCAAGCAAAACCAAAGATATTTTTATGGGCAGCTTAAGACAAACTCGCAACCCATTCTTAGCCCTTGTTGGTGCGTTAATTATGGTGAACTTGATGCTTGTGGGTGGCGATAATTCAATGGTGAAAATTATCGGTAGAAGTTTTGCGGAAGCCACAGGAGAATATTGGACATTATTTGCGTCTTACTTAGGGGCAGTGGGTGCGTTCTTCTCGGGTTCAAACACCGTTTCTAACTTAACCTTTGGTAGCGTTCAGCTTTCCACTGCGGAAATTACTGGTCTTTCTGCGACCCTTGTTCTTGCCCTGCAATCTGTTGGTGGTGCAATGGGGAATATGGTGTGTATCAACAACATCGTTGCGGTAAGCTCGGTATTAAATATTGATAAACAAGAAGGCACAATCATTAAGAAAACCATCGTTCCAATGATCGTTTATGGTATTATTGCCGCACTTGTTGCACTCTTTATTATTCCACTTTTCTTTAACGTTTAGTGTGAATTATTACAAATCAGGCAGAGGCAACTTTGCCTGATTTCTCATTTCTATTTGATTATGTTGGAGTAATTTATGAACGTAAATTTTTACGTTACTTGTATCGCTGATGTGGTAAAAGCCGGCGTTGCAAAAAACACCGTATTATTACTAGAAAAGCTTGGCTGTAATATCGTTTTCCTTGAAAAACAAGGTTGCTGCGGTCAGCCTTCTCTGAACAGTGGTTATACCAAACAAGCCTTAGCTGGAATGAAAAACTTGGTAGAAACCTTTGAAGTCAATGATTATCCGATCGTTGCCCCTGCGGGTTCTTGTGTTTACGCGATTAAAACCTATCCTGAATATTTTAACCGTTTTGATGAGCCAGAATGGGCAGAACGCGCGCAGAAAGTGGCTGATCGTTTTTATGATTTAACGGATTTTATCGTCAATAAATTAGGCGTAACCAATGTGGGCGCGACTTTAACAGGAAAAGCAGTATATCACCCATCTTGTAGCTTAAGCCGTAAATTAGGCATTGTGAACGAGCCTTTAGCCTTATTACAAAATGTGAAAGGGCTAGAATTATTGCCAATTCACAACCAAACAACCTGTTGCGGTTTTGGTGGAACATTCTCGGTGAAAATGGCGGAAATTTCTGGCGAAATGGTAACTGAAAAAGTGGAACATATCACGGAAGTTCACCCTGATTATTTAATTGGAGCTGATGTAAGCTGTTTGCTCAACATTGGCGGACGTTTAAGTCGTGAAGGCAAAAAAGTGAAAGTGATGCACATTGCCGAAGTATTAATGCAGGAGGGAAAATAAGATGTCATTAAAAACCAGCAATCTTGCATTTAAAAAACGTGTGGATAATGAAATTCACAACGACATTATGCGTAAAGCCATTGTAATGGCTCAAGAACGCATTGGCACAAATCGCCAAAAAATGGTGGACGAACTTGGTCATTGGGAAGAATGGCGTGATGAGGCAAAACATATTCGTAACCACGTTTTAGCCAATCTTGATGCCTATTTATATCAATTAAGCGAAAAAGTGATGGAAAATGGCGGAAAAGTGTATTTTGCTGAAACCGCAGAAGATGCCACCAACTATATTCGCCAAGTTGCCCTTGAGAAAAATGCCAAAAAAATCGTGAAATCCAAATCAATGGTCACCGAAGAAATTGGTATGAACGAAGTGCTGGAAGCCGAAGGTATCAAGGTGATTGAAACGGATTTAGGGGAATATATCCTACAAATTGCCGGTGATCGCCCTTCTCATATTGTTGTGCCAGCCATTCACAAAGATCGCCATCAAATCCGTAAAGATTTACACGAAAAATTAGGCTATGACGGCCCAGAAACGCCAGAAGCAATGACTTTGTTCATTCGTGAAAAAATTCGTCAAGATTTCTTAGAAGCTGACATCGGCGTGAGTGGGTGTAACTTTGCCGTGCCAGAAACGGGCAGCCTCTGCTTGGTTACCAACGAAGGAAACTTACGTCTTGCCACCACTGTGCCAAAAACGCACATTGCAGTAATGGGAATGGAGCGTATTGCCCCCACTTTTGAAGAAGTGGACGTGTTAATCACAATGCTTGCCAGAAGTGCCGTAGGAGCAAAATTAACTGGTTATAACACTTGGCTCACCGGCCCACGTCTTGCTGGTGAAACGGACGGTCCTGAAGAATTCCATTTGGTTATCGTGGATAACGGGCGTTCTAAAATTCTCGAAAGCGAATTTAAAGAAGTATTGCGTTGTATCCGTTGTGGCGCGTGTTTAAATACTTGCCCAGCCTATCGCCAAATTGGTGGACACGGCTATGGATCAATTTATCCCGGCCCAATCGGATCGGTGATTTCACCATTATTAGGCGGTTATGAAGACTTCAAAGAATTGCCGTATGCCTGCTCGTTATGTACTGCCTGTAACTCCGTTTGCCCAGTGAAAATTCCATTGGCACAGCTCATCTTAAAACACCGTGAGCATATTGCCCAAAGTGGTATGACACCAACCGCAGAGCGTTTATCTATCTTTGGTTTCAACTTTGCTAACTCTCACCCAACCTTATGGAAAGTGGGCGTGAATGTGGGTGCGAAAGTGGCAAGCAAATTCATCAAAAATGGTAAAGCACCGCTTGAATTTGGCGCATTGGCCGAATGGACAAAAGCACGCGATCTGCCAAGTGCTGATGGCGAAAGTTTCCGTGAATGGTTTAACAAAAGAGAGGCAAAATAATGGACGCACAAAATAGAGAAAACTTCCTAAACAAACTTGCGGAACGAATGGGGCGTCCACGCCAGCTTGTGCCAGAGCCAATGCCTGCGCCGTTAAATGATTACGCCACAACGCGTTTAACCGATCTTGATCCGCAAGCCTTATGCCAAACTTTTATTGAATCGGCAAAAGCAATGATGGTTGATGTGATCGAAACTAACGAAGCGGAAGCCAAAAGTGCGGTGCTTTCTGCCTGCGAAAAATATGGCGGTGGGCCAATTATCCTTACAGGTGATGAACGCTTAGAGCAACTTGGCATTACACAAGATGTACAAGCCAATTATGATGCGGATATTTGGTTACCGCAAAATGGCGAAGAAAACTTAAAACACGCAGAACAAGCCAATATCGGCATTAACTATGCGGAATATGGCTTGGCTGAATCAGGTGGTGTCGTGCTATTTTCGGGTAAAGACAAAGGCCGTTCAGTGAGCTTATTGCCAGAAAAATCCATTGTGGTGGTGCGTAAAAGCCTTGTTTTACCGCGTGTGGCACAGCTTGCCAAAATTCTGCACGACAAAGCCGTGTTAGGGGAAAGAATGCCATCTTGCGTAAACATCATCTCAGGCCCAAGTTCCACTGCGGATATTGAGCTAGTTAAAGTGGTCGGCGTACACGGCCCGACAACCAAAGTGTATGTAGTGATTGACGATCTTGCTTAATCGCGACTGAACGATGATAACAAGCCGAATGGATTTCCGTTCGGCTTTTTTATTGGGCTGTTTTAGCGAAAAAGTGCGGTGGTTTTTTTGTAATTTTTGCTCGCAAAATTTGATTTAGGTAACATTTTCATCAAATAATTCCGCTGATAATATTGTAGAAAATTGTAAATAAAGTATGATTGCTAACGGAAATTTTTATAACTCATTTTAGGGATAGACTATGCTTTATTTAGAATTTTTGTTTCTATTATTAATGCTTTATATCGGTAGCCGATACGGTGGTATTGGTTTGGGAGTGGTATCGGGAATTGGCTTGGCAATTGAAGTTTTCGTGTTGCGTATGCCATTAGGAAAAGCCCCGATTGATGTAATGCTGATCATCTTAGCCGTGGTAACCTGTGCTTCCGTATTAGAAGCGGCGGGTGGGCTGAAATTTATGCTGCAAGTGGCGGAAAAAATTCTGCGTAATAATCCGAAACGGGTTACCTTGCTTGGGCCATTGGTAACCTATTTAATGACCTTTATGCTCGGAACAGGCCATTCTGTGTATTCTATTATGCCGATCATTGGTGATGTGGCATTGAAAAATAAAATTCGTCCAGAACGCCCAATGGCAGCAGCTTCCGTGGCATCGCAATTGGCGATTACTTCTAGCCCATTATCTGCGGCCGTGGTGTTTTATTTAGGCCGTATCACGGAGTTACCGGGATTCGATCACATCAGCCTGTTAGATATTATTTGCGTAACTGTGCCAGCAACCTTAGCGGGAACTATCGCCTTATCGCTTTATAGTATGCGCCGTGGTAAAGAACTTGATCAAGATCCAGAATATCAACGCCGTTTGCAAGATCCAATTTGGCGTGAACGTATTTTAAATACCACTAGCACCACTTTAAATGAAACCTTGCCACCAGCAGCGAAACAATCGGTTTATTTATTCTTATTAGCCCTTGTTGTGATTGTATTAATCGCAATGTTCCCAGAAATTCGTACGGTTGGCGTGGGTGAAAAAATCAAACCGATTTCAATGTCTTACATCATTCAAATGATGATGCTGTGTTTTGGTGGGATTATTTTATTGGTCACTAAAACCAATCCGCAAATCGTGCCAAATGGCGTGGTGTTTAAATCAGGTATGGTGGCAGCCATCGCGATTTTCGGGATTGCGTGGATGAGTGATACTTACTTCAAATTCGCAATGCCACAATTTAAAGCTGGCATTACCGAAATGGTAAGCACTTACCCTTGGACATTCGCCTTTGCATTGTTTGCTGTTTCCGTGGTGATTAACAGCCAAGCTGCCACCGCAGTGATGATGTTGCCTGTGGGAATTGGTCTAGGCTTACCAGCGCCATTATTAGTGGGCTTAATGCCAGCCACTTACGGTTATTTCTTCATTCCAAATTATCCGTCAGACATCGCAACGGTGAACTTTGACGTAACAGGGACAACCAAAATTGGGAAATACTACTTCAACCACAGCTTTATGGTGCCGGGTTTAATCGGTGTTGTTGTAGCTTGTACGGTAGGTTATTTAATGGCAGAAATTGTGATTAGATAATTGTGATGGATAATAAAAGTGCGGTGGAAATTTGCTAAAAATTCAGCAAAAAAAACACCGCACTTTTTATTAGGAATAATCAGAATTAATGAGTACTTGTGCTAGTTGTTGTACGGCTAGCGCGTTTGCGTTCCATTTCAGTGAGTAATTTCTTACGGATACGCACTGATGTTGGGGTAACTTCCACTAATTCGTCATCATCAATAAATTCAATGGCTTGCTCAAGAGAGAAACGCACAGGCGTGGTTAGCGCGATAGCATCGTCTTTTCCTGAAGCACGCATATTGGTGAGTTTTTTCCCTTGTAAGCAGTTTACCGTTAAATCGTTTGAACGGCTGTGAATACCGATGATTTGTCCTTCATACACTTCCACACCGTGATCGATCATTAGCTTACCACGTTCTTGCAAGCCCCATAGCGCATAAGCAAGGGCTTTGCCCGTACCGTTAGAAATCAACACGCCGTTTTTGCGCTGACCGATTTCACCTGGTTTTACATCGTCATAATGGCTGAATGTGGAGTAGAGTAAGCCTGTTCCTGAGGTCATTGTCATAAATTCATTACGGAAACCGATTAAACCACGGCTTGGGATAATGTATTCTAAACGGGTGCGTCCTTTGCCGTCTGGAATCATATCTTTCACTTCACCCTTACGGATACCCAAGGCTTCCATCACCGCACCTTGATGTTGTTCTTCAATATCAATGGTTACTTGCTCGAATGGCTCTTGTTTGCGACCGTCTTCTTCTTTAAAGATAACTTTCGGACGCGATACCGCAAGCTCATAGCCTTCACGGCGCATATTTTCGATTAATACAGAAAGGTGCAATTCACCACGTCCTGAAACACGGAATTCATCTGGGTTTTGGGTTTCTTCTACACGCAATGCCACATTATGTACAAGCTCTTTGTTTAAACGCTCTAAAATTTGGCGTGAAGTGACGAATTTCCCTTCTTTACCACAGAATGGAGAAGTATTTACGCAGAAGAACATCGTTACCGTTGGTTCATCAACGCTCAAGGCTGGTAAGGCTTCTACATTGTTTACATCACAAATGGTGTCAGAAATATTGAGTTCGCCTAAACCGGTGATCGCCACAATATCCCCCGCTTGTGCAAGATCTTCTTCATAGCGTTGTAAACCTAAATGACCTAACACTTGGCCGATTTTGCCGTTGCGTGTTTTGCCTTCGCTATCAATAATGGTTACCGTTTGGTTTGGTTTTACTGTACCACGTTTGATACGACCAATCCCGATTACGCCTACATAGTTGCTGTAATCAAGCTGGGAAATTTGCATTTGGAATGGCGCATCAAGTTCCACTTTTGGCGGCTCAACGTGTTGTACAATGGCTTCAAATAATGGCGTCATATCTTGAGCCATATCTTCGTGTTCTAAGCCCGCTACACCATTTAACGCAGAAGCGTAAATAATAGGGAAGTCGAGCTGCTCATCAGTTGCGCCAAGATTCACGAATAAATCGAACACTTGATCCACCACCCAATCAGGGCGTGCGCCTGGTCTGTCCACTTTGTTAATTACCACGATAGGTTTTAAGCCGTGGGCGAAAGCTTTTTGCGTTACGAAACGGGTTTGTGGCATTGGGCCGTCAAAGGCATCCACCACTAACAATACGCTATCCACCATAGAAAGCACGCGTTCTACTTCACCACCAAAATCGGCGTGTCCTGGGGTATCTACAATATTTATACGGTAATCGTTCCAGTTAATTGCGGTATTTTTTGCAAGAATGGTAATGCCACGTTCTTTCTCAAGATCATTGGAATCCATCACGCGTTCGTCAGCATCTGCACGGCTTGCTTCAAGGGTGCCTGACTGCTGTAATAATTTATCAACAAGCGTGGTTTTTCCGTGGTCAACGTGAGCAATAATTGCGATGTTACGCAATTTGTTAATATCAATGGTATCTGTCATTTGAAAAGTCTTTTGTTATCAATAATGATGTTTGAATAATGTGCAATGTTGTTCGTAAGATTGCACGAAAAGGTCGCAGATTATACAACGTTTTCCTATGTTGAGCTATGAATAATTGGAAATAAGTCGATTTCTTATCTTTTAGAGAGAATTTCATCAAGTGCGGAGTAAAAATTCATGATTTTTTTACCGCACTTGAGTGAAATTAAAATCACGCTCGCCCCTTGAATTTTGCAGGTGATGTGATATTTTAGCCAGCGTGCATCAAGCACACAGCATCTCAACTCTAGCAATCATATTTATGAGGATTATCACTATGTCAAATGAAGCGGCCGTTGCCAATGTGTTTAAGTTAATCGAAGAAAATGACATTAAGTTTGTTCTTCTTCGCTTTACCGATATTAAAGGAAAAGAGCACGGCGTATCCTTACCAGTCAGCCTAATTGATGAAGATTTATTTGAAGACGGTAAAATGTTTGACGGCTCATCAGTGGAGGGGTGGAAAGCCATTAATAAAGCAGATATGCTATTAATGCCAATCGCTGAAACCGCCGTAGTAGATCCTTTCGCACAAATCCCAACCTTATCCCTTCGTTGCAGTATTTATGAACCAACCACAATGCAAAGCTATGATCGCGATCCACGTTCTATTGCGATCCGAGCGGAAAATTATATGCGCTCAACAGGCATTGCAGATGATGTGTTTTTCGGCCCAGAACCTGAGTTTTTCTTATTTGATGATGTACGTTTTGGTTCGGCAATGAATGGCAATTCTTATGTGGTCGATGATATTGAGGGCGCGTGGAATACCAACAAAATTTATGAAGGCGGCAACAATGGTTATCGTCCACTCACCAAAGGCGGTTATTGTGCGGTTGCGCCAAATGATACCGCGCACGATATTCGTTCAGAAATGTGCTTATTGCTAGAAGAAATGGGCTTGGTGATTGAAGCGCACCACCACGAAGTGGCCACCGCTGGACAAAATGAAATTGCCACCAAATTTAACTCGCTCACCTTAAAAGCAGACGAAACGCAAATTTATAAATATGTGGTGCAAAATGTGGCGGCAGAACACGGCAAAACCGCCTGCTTTATGCCAAAACCCATCACTGGCGATAATGGCTCAGGAATGCACTGTAATATGTCCTTAAGCAAAGACGGCAAAAATATCTTCCAAGGGGATAAATACGCAGGGCTTTCTGAAACCGCACTTTACTACATTGGCGGGATCATCAAACACGCCAAAGCCTTGAATGCCTTTACTAACCCTTCAACCAACTCATACAAACGCTTA
Organism: Avibacterium avium; assembly: GCF_900454535.1. Classification (GTDB taxonomy): domain Bacteria; phylum Pseudomonadota; class Gammaproteobacteria; order Enterobacterales; family Pasteurellaceae; genus Avibacterium; species Avibacterium avium. The sequence goes on along the minus strand of NZ_UGSP01000001.1, from coordinate 2,147,088 downwards.
GTACCGGGCTTTGAAGCGCCTGTATTATTAGCTTACTCAGCAAGTAACCGCTCTGCGTCAATCCGTATTCCAGCGGTAACCAGCCCGAAAGCGATTCGTATTGAAGCGCGTTTCCCTGATCCAATGGCAAACCCATATTTAGCTTTCTCGGCATTATTAATGGCAGGCTTAGATGGCATTGTGAACAAAATTCACCCAGGCGATGCAATGGATAAAAACCTGTATGATTTACCGCCAGAAGAATTAAAAGAAATTCCAGCCGTAGCAGGATCATTGGAAGAAGCATTAAACGCATTGGAAAAAGATTACGAATTCTTGACCCAAGGCGGCGTGTTCAGCAAAGAATTTGTTGATGCCTTTATTGCGATTAAACGCAAAGAAGTGGAACGCTTAAATATGACCCCACACCCAGTGGAATTTGAAATGTATTATGCGTAAAAGCAAATAAAACATAACAGTAAATAAAAAAGAGCGGTTGAAAAATCGCTCTTTTTTTGCAGAAAATTTCCCTATTTTTCACCGCACTTTTTCATTAGATTTTGTTCGCTTAATGCTTATTTCCAAAAGGCGGTTTGGCGAACCACACCACAATAAACAGCAACATAAACATTATGGCGGACAACCAAAAAATTTCATTTGCGCCGATGATAAATCCTTGTGCGGTAATACTTTGTGCTAAGGACATTGATGTTTGCGTGTCATTCAAACCAACTTGCGCCATTGTGTCGTAATAGGCTTGCGCATTGGGGTTATAAGGATTAATCGCCTCGGTGAATTGGGTGTGATGCACTGCTTCACGGTTATACCATAAAAAGGTGGTCAGCGATGTGCCGATTGAACCGGCAAGGGTACGCAGAAAATTAAATAAACTTGATGCAGACGCCATTTTTTCTGGCGGTAAACCTGATAGCGTAATGGTGGTGAGCGGCATAAAAAAGCACGCTACGGCAATCCCTTGAATCAGCTGCGGCAGAGCAACATCAGCAAAGGTCATTGCAGGTTCAAAGGTTACAGCGCGCCAATGGAAAGTTAGCGCATACACCATAAAACTGATTGTAACCAAAATACGCATATCAATTTTGTAGCCAAAACGCCCGATGATTGGCGAAAGCAAAATTGGGAATAGGCCAACAGGCGCAGCTGCAAGCCCCGCCCAAGTGGCGGTGTAGCCGTACACTTGTTGTAACAGTAAAGGAATCAGCACCACCGAGCCGAGATAGATTAAAAACGCAAGGCTGGTACACAAACACCCAACACTGAAATTGCGTGATTTGAACAGGGAAATATCCACCACAGGGTTCTCGTCCGTCAATTCCCAAATAATCAAGGCGATTAAGGCGATGGCGGAAACGATAGTTAGTACCACGATTTCAGTGGAGTTAAACCAATCCTGCTCGCGTCCTTGATCGAGCATTAATTGCAAACAGCCCACACCTACCACAAGCAGAATTAAGCCCATCATATCAATAGGTTGTTGAAAAGTTTTGGTTTCTCGCTTACCTAAGATTTTCCAACTGAGAAAAATCACACATAGCCCAATCGGCACATTAATGAAGAAAATCCAGCCCCAGTGCAGGTTATCACTGATCCAACCGCCAAGAATCGGGCCAAAAATTGGTGCAACTACCACAGTCATAGACCAAAACGCCAGTGCCATACTGCGTTTTGCAGGGGGATAATTATTAAGCAATAAACTTTGTGAAAGGGGAATAATCGGCCCTGCTGCTAGCCCTTGGAAGATGCGGCATAAAATCAACATTCCTAAGCTATGGGAAATACCGCAAAGCCAAGAGGCAAGCACAAATAATCCTGTTGCGATGAGAAATAATCGCACTTCACCAAAGCGTTTAGCTAGCCAGCCTGTAATGGGAATAGACACCGCATTTGCTACGCCGAATGAAGTAATCACCCAAGTGCCTTGACTGAACGATGCGCCCAAATCCCCTGCAATGGTGGGAATTGCCACATTGGCAATGGTGGAATCCAGCACTTGCATAAAGGTTGCCAAGGATAGGGCAATGGTCATCACCGCAAGGGCTGCGCCCTGAATCGGTTTTTGCATTTTATTCACCTGCATTGGCTTGAATAATTTGTTCGGCTAATTGATGTACAGGGCTTAAATCGTAATCTAGCACCTTGGTTTCATATAGCACTTGGCTTGGACGAGATTCACGCAGCACCTTGCCTTGTGTATCTGCCACATTCACTTCCACCGTGGCAGAAAGCCCTATGCGCAACGGATATTTTTCCGCTTGTTCAGGATCGAGATCAATGCGTACTGGCACACGTTGCACCACTTTGATCCAGTTCCCTGTGGCGTTTTGTGCAGGTAAAAGAGAGAATGCACTGCCCGTTCCCATTGAAATGCCGCTGATTTTACCGTCAAACTTCACATCATCACCGTATAAATCAAAGACTAATTTCACAGGCTGACCAATACGCATTTTGCCGAGCTGGGTTTCTTTAAAGTTCGCGTCCACCCACATTTGTTGATTGGACACCACTGCCATTAACGGGCTGCCCACCGCAACTTTTTGCCCCACTTGCACATTACGGCGCGCCACATAACCATCAACAGGGCTGACAATTTGGCTGCGTTGTAAGTTCAACCAAGCAAGGGTTAAAGCACTCACCGCATTTTTCACCGCAGGCTGTTCCCGCAACGGCAAATCTTTTAATAAGGCTTGATTGGCAGCTAATTGATTTTGCGTGGCTTGCAGATCTGCTTGCGCCATATTCACCGCTTCTCTGGCGTGCTGTAAGGTTTCTTTATCAATGGAGCCGGTTTTGGCTAATTGCTCACGGCGTTGCAAATCACCTTTGGCTTTATTAAGTGCGGTGCTTTTTGCGTTCAAAATGGATTGTAATTGTTTCACCGTAAAACCTAACTGCTCAATTTGACGCACGCTGCTGGCAAGATTATCTTGCGCCTGCTGGAAATGCAGTTTGAGATCTGTATCATCAAGTTGCAATAACACATCGCCTGCGTGGACAAAATCCATATCGTCCACATTAATTTTGTTCACATTGCCGCTCACTTGTGCCGAAATCATCACTTGGTTGCCAGCTACATAGGCATCTTCCGTTTCTTCATAATTTCGCACAAAGAAAAACCAATACACGCCCGTGATAATTGCGATCAGCAACAAAATCGTAATGAAATAGCCAAGGGCTTTTTTACGTTTGGCTTTTGGCGAAGCTGGTTTTTTGTATTCTGTTTGTTCGGTCATTTTATTTACCCATTAAAGATTTTCTAAATTGCTGAGCAGTTTGAGTAATAATTGCTTTAACTGCTGTTGTTCTTGCTTGTCTAACACGGAAAAAATGTCATCGACTTGTTGCCATTGATTTGGCAATAGTTGCTCCAAAAACTGTACACCTTGCGCCGTGAGTTTTAAGGAAAAAGCACGGCGATCGCCCGCTACTTCCGTGCGTTCTAACCATTCCCGCTTCACCAATTCATCAGCAATGCGTGTGGCATTGGTTTTAGAATAACCAAAAATCTCACTTAATTTGCTCGGCTGCAAAGAATGATTTGGCTGGCAATACAGCACGGCCAACGCCATAAATAGGGTGTCGTTGAGCTGATATTTTTTTAATAACTGATTGCGTCTTTCCACATAATGGCTGCTATTGTGTAGCAACAAACGAGCCAGCAAAATTTGCTCCACAGGCATTGCAGGATTATTTTGCGCAGATTGACGAATTAACTTTTCTTGTTCTGAAAACGAAATCGGCATAGACATAATAATAACTAAGTAGAAAATAAACTGCGTAATAGTAACTTAGGTTACTATTTAAGTCAAAAAAATACCGCACTTTAGTGTAAAAGTGCGGTAGAAATTTTTAGAATAATTCTTGTGGTTCTGAACTTGGTGCGCCACCGTTTAAACGGCGTTGTAATTCAGGCGGAACGTAGTAACCTCTTTCCTGTACAAAAGCACGTTTAGGCTCAGTGCCTTTGATAAAGTACTCTTTGCGTCCACCATTGCTAGAAAGTAAGCCAGAGCCTGTATCAATGCGTTTTTCCACAATATTTTTTGGTAAGGCTAATTGACGTTCTGGGGTGTCTTTTAAGCTTGCTTTCATATAAGCAATCCAAGCTGGCATCGCGGTTTGCGCACCTGCTTCACCGCGGCCAAGAACGCGTTTGTTATCATCAAAACCTACATAAACGGCGGTGGTGATGTTAGCACCAAAACCTGCATACCAAGCCACTTTTGAGTTATTGGTTGTCCCTGTTTTGCCCCCAATATCTTTACGCTTGATTTGATTCGCCATTCGCCAACTTGTGCCTTTCCAGCCTAATCCTGGTTCACCGTAGATCGCGGTATTTAAAGCACTACGAATAAGAAAAGCTAACTCACCACTAATTACGCGCGGTGCATATTGTATCTCATCGTTCGCTTTTTTATCTTGCGCCATAATATCTACGGCATTTTCATCAAGTTTGCTATTTTGTTGATTTAATTCAGGTAAATCATCATCAATGGCATCATTTTCTTGATCTTCGTCTTCCGCATTTGCTTTCACTAAATTGTCAGGTGGTGTTAAATCAATATTTTTAAACCCATCTAATTTTTCAGTTTCCCCATAAATCACAGGAATATCATCACAGGTTACGCACGCAATTTGTGGGTTCGCAACAAACAGTTCTTTACCGGTATTATCAAGGATTTTTTCGATAAGGTAAGGATTTATCAAGAATCCCCCGTTATCAAACACCGCATAAGCACGCGCCATTTCAAGTGGGGTGAATGAAGCCGCCCCTAAAGCAAGGGCTTCGCTAGCAAAATATTGATCACGCTGGAAGCCAAAGCGTTGCAAGAAATCGGCGGTAAAATCAATGCCTGCCATTTGGATTGCACGGATCGCAATCATATTTTTGGATTGTCCTAAGCCCACACGCAAGCGCATTGGGCCGTCATAACGGTTTGGCGAGTTTTTCGGTGTCCATACTTTTTGCCCCGGTTTTTTGATCACGATTGGGGAATCTTGTAGCACACTTGATAAGGTAAGCCCTTTTTCTAATGCGGCAGCGTAGATAAATGGTTTAATCGATGATCCTACTTGCACTAAAGATTGAGTGGCACGATTAAATTTGCTTTGCTCAAAGCTAAATCCGCCGACTAAGGCTTCGATCGCACCATTATCACTATTTAATGAAACCAAGGCAGAGTTCACTTCTGGCACTTGAGAAAGTTGCCATTCACCATTGCCACGCTGACGCAACCAAATTTGTTCGCCTGCTTTTGGTTGTCTTTTGCCTGCCCAGCGCATTGCAGCAGGGGAAAGCACAATGCTGTTGCCATCATCTAATAATACTTTTGCGCCCGCTTTGCTGGTTTCCAATACGGCAGCGGGTACTAAAGGCGCTGAATTAGGCAATTGTTTTAGTGCATCAATAATTTTATCTTCGTCCCAAGCGGTTTCGCCCTTTTTCCATAAAACAGCGGCACCGCGGTAACCGTGGCGCATATCATAGGCGAGCAAATTATCACGCACGGCTTTTTGTGCTTCTGCTTGATCGGCAGAAAGCACGGTAGTATAAACTTTATAACCACTGGTATAGGCGTTTTCTTCACCAAAACGTTTCACCATTTCTTGGCGTACCATTTCGGTAACATAATCTGCTTTAAAATCTAACTGCGTACCGTGATAACGGGCTACGATAGGCTCATTGATGGCTTCATCATATTCCGCTTTGCTGATGTATTGCATTTCTAACATACGCCCTAGCACCACATTACGGCGTGCCGTTGCGCGTTTAAGAGAGTAGAGCGGATTCATTGTGGAAGGCGCTTTTGGCAAGCCTGCGATCACCGCCATTTCTGATAAGGTGAGCTGATCGAGGGATTTACCAAAATAGGTTTTGGCCGCCGCCGCCACACCATAAGCGCGATAGCCAAGATAAATCTTGTTCAAATACAGCTCTAAAATTTCATCTTTGCTTAGGGTGTTTTCAATTTCAATCGCTAAAATGGCTTCTTTCGCTTTACGCACGATATTTTTTTCTGGCGTTAAGAAGAAGTTACGCGCAAGCTGTTGGGTAATGGTACTTGCCCCTTGTGAAGCCCCGCCTTTGGTAATCGCAACATTAATTGCACGCGCAATACCAATAGGATCTAAACCGTGGTGATCGTAAAAACGACTGTCTTCAGTGGCCAGAACAGCTTCGATTAATTTAGGTGGAATTTCATTCAGTTTCATTGGAATACGGCGCTGTTCGCCCACTTCACCAATGAGTTTGCCGTCTGCCGTATAAATTTGCATCGGTTGTTGCAATTCAACGGTTTTCAAAGAATCAACACTTGGCAGCCCGGCTTTAATCTGCGTGTATAAAATAGCTAAAACAACACAGCCTAGAATAATGATGGTTAATAGGCTGCTTAATATTAATTTTGCGATCCGCATCGTAAAAAACTCTCTTGATTAGTGCAATTTGAGAAAAAATCAGAAAACTATCTATGCAAATGCTTAGGTTTCTTAGGTAAACCTTAAGTATAAAGAGTAGCGCTTCAAATCGAAAGCTAAAAATTCAATTATTCGTGGAAAATTAAGGAAATGAGAATGATTAACATAAAGCAAAAATCTTATCAAAAGATTCAAATTGGAATATGGAAATCAGCGCAAGGCTATGATTGTGTTTGTTTTGATGGGCAATATCAAGCGCATTATTTGCAGCTAAAATCTGGACTAGACAGTAACAAAATAAATCAATGGGTAGCCCAGCTGTTTCCTGATAATAACTTGAAATATCTTAGCTTTGTTACAGCAATTGCCCCACAAAATACTTGGTTTAAAACCCTGATTTTACCTTATCCGCTAAAACCGAATGAATGTGAGCAACAATGCCGTTTTTTATTATCCAAAGAATTGCCAATACCATTAACGGAGATTTGGTTTGATTATGCTTCTAGTGTATTAAAACAAGGCTTCAAATTAGATATTTTTGCGATTAAAAAACAGATTGCAAAAGATTATGTGAGTGAATATCAAACTATTTCTATTGATGTATTAGATAGTGCCATTAATAGCATTATTCGCGCATTTGAATATTTGCATCAGAATGAATTAGAAAATGACGCATTATTACTTTATCAAGATGAACAGCAAAGTTTAGCCATTCAGTTGCATTTTCAAGGAATGTCTTTTATGCAAAAAATCGATACAAATTTAACCGCACTTTATCAAGATTTTTGCCAACGTTATCACCTTACACCGAAAAAAGTGTATGTTCTTAGTCAGTCCCAACAGTTTGAAGATTGCCCACCAGATTGGGTGAAGATTAATACAGATATACCAATAATTGCCCTTGGTAATGCCCTATGGAAACAACTTTTTTATAAAAATCAATTTGCTAGTTTATGAGTATTAATTTATTACCTTGGCGCATTGTGCTTTTTCAGCAAAAGAGAAAGCAATTTCTTATTTTCTTAAGTATCGCATTTATTATTTCTTTATTGTTAAGTGTAATGCTTAATCAATGGATTGGCAGTGAAAAACTAATAATAGTTGAACAAAAAGTGCAATTACAAAAGCAAGAAAAAGACTATGCGCAATTAGTACAAAAATTGGTTGCCTTACGCGCCAAATATCAGCCAAAAGAAATAGGGCAGGGAGCTTCTTATTCGCAAGTCATTGGGCTTATGCAATGGTTGTCTAACTTACCATTTGAAGAAGGCGAATTGTCTGAATTATCTCTTTCTTCTCAACACTTACATCTAAAAGGGCGGTCGAAAAATCAGAAAGAATTTGATGATATTAAAAACTTTATTCAACAAGCCGAGATTTTTAGCCAACAAGAACTAGTTAATTTACAACTTAACCATTCTGCCTTTTGGTTTGAATTTGGTTTACAGCTGAGAGAAAAAAATGACTGAGATCCTTAATCAACCTAACGAATTAATCAGGAAAATTGTATTTTTACCTAGACTCCAGCAAATGGCAATTCTAGCCTTTCTGGCGTTATGTGTGCCTTTCTATTTAATGGTAAATGGCTTTGCGCTTTTACAGGAAAAAGAACATATTCAAGATAAAATCTCTTTAAAAGAAAAAGAAATTATGCATCAGCAAAAGATTATTCAACAGTTAGAAAATATGACTAATCAAAAATTAGGCGATGAAATTATTGCTAAGACGGCAAAAGTTAATACCTTTATTTCTCATTCTAATAGCGAACAGTTAGCAATTTTAACCAGTGAATGGATATATTCCAATTCACCTGTAATAGAGATTAAATTAACAACGGATTATGCCATTTTTTCAGGCTTCTTAAAGTATCTTCTATCCCCAGATTTTGAGTTAAATTTATTAAGTATGAAAATTGAAAAAATAGAACAGGGTGAAAATTCTCATTCTATTTCGGCTGAATTATCCTTGCAATTAAACAGAGAAAATAAATAGGAGAAGTACGGTGTTAAAAAGAATAATATTTTTCTTTTATTGTTCAATGGCATTAGTAGGTTATGCCAATGATCCCTTTGACCACAAACAGCGTAAACTAAAAAATACGGAACAAATGCCTACTGTGCAAAAAACGAAAAATAATTGTTATAAAACAGAAACCATATTGGCTAGTCATATTGATTTTGAACAATTAACTTTAATTGGTGTGATAGAAAATCCTCAATATAAACAAGCATTTTTTCTTGATTCAACACAAAAAATTTGGCTGTTTTCTGAACGTGATGTGTTTACTAAAGAGGCGCTAAAATTTGAGATGATTTCCTTAAATAAAGTTAAAATTATTGATGGGAAACATAATGATAGCGGTGATTGCCGAAATGCAAAAATGATTGAATTAACCTTATAAATAATGGCGTTTAATGGTTGGGTGGAGAAATGAAATTAGTATTATCTTGGCGTTATTGGCTAAAGTGCAGTGTATTTTTAAGCTGTTTTTTAGTTACTTCAATGTTCGCATTTAGTGCGGAAAAATTTTCTATTTATCTTAAACAAGCGCCTTTGGTTAGCACTTTGCAACAAATTGCGGATCAACAAAATATCAATTTGGTAATTGATGATGAGCTGGAAGGATCGCTTTCTTTACGCTTGAAAGATGCCGATTGGGAGCAGTTTCTCAATGCGATAACGAAAATTAAGGGAATCCATTTGCACAAAGAAAATGACATCTATTATCTCAGCAAAGCTTCTCCATTGACTATGCCAGAACCCCTTGATAATGCACCAACGGAGTTTGTGGATAACACATCTTATGTCAGCGCACCAGCCTTACCCACATTATCAACAATGACAATAAAATTGCACTATGCTAAAGCATCTGAAGTGATGAAAACGCTCACTTCGGGCAGTGGATCGTTGCTTTCAGCAAATGGCAGTATGAGTTTTGATGATCGCAGTAACCTATTGATTATTAAAGATGAAAAAGCCGTATTAAACCAAATGAAACGCTTGGTTACGGAAATGGATAAGCCCATTGAACAGATCGCCATTGAAGCGCGCATTGTCACCATTAGTGATGAAAGTTTGAAAGAACTTGGCGTGCGTTGGGGGATTTTTACGCCAACAGATGCAAGCCATAAAGTAATGGGTAGTCTGAATGCGAACGGTTTTGCCAATATTACTGATAATCTCAACGTCAATTTCGCTACCACCAATACCCCTGCAGGCTCGGTGGCGTTGCAGATTGCCAAAATCAATGGAAGATTGCTTGATTTAGAATTAACCGCCTTGGAGCGAGAAAATAGCGTAGAAATTATCGCTAGCCCAAGTTTGCTTACCACTAATAAGAAAAGCGCAAGCATCAAGCAAGGTACAGAAATTCCTTACGTGGTAAATAATAATAAAAATGACAGCCAGAGCATTGAGTTTCGCGAAGCGGTGCTGGGGCTAGAAGTAACGCCACATTTATCCAAAAATAACGGCATTTTGTTAGATTTGGTGGTGAGTCAAAATGCTCCTGGTGGGCGCGTGGCTTATGGTGAAAACGAAGTGATTTCTATTGATAAGCAAGAGATTAACACGCAAGTTTTCGCACAAGATGGAGAAACCATTGTGCTAGGTGGCATCTTCCACGATACCATTACCAAAGCCTTAGATAAAGTGCCTGTGCTAGGTGATATTCCTGTGATTAAACGTTTGTTTAGTAAAGAAGTAGAGCGTCATCAAAAACGGGAATTGGTGATTTTCGTCACACCACATTTGATCAAAAAAGGGCAACTGGCCGAAAAACAAAGTGCGGTGAAAAATCCGCCAAAAAATTACCGCACTTCGCCATCTTCTAGCAAGATTTCGCACAAATCTGGTAAATAAATCTGCTTTGACGGTTGAAAAAGGTGGGCATTTATTGAGATAATCCCCATTATTTTTTTGGGTGATCTTTTAGCAACCATATTTGATTTTGTGGTTGTCTTTTTATTTGTCGGAAAGATCAATTATTTTAAATTTTATTAAAGAAGAACAACGAAAAATGGCAGAGAAACGTAATATTTTCTTAGTAGGCCCAATGGGAGCAGGGAAAAGCACTATTGGTCGTCAATTAGCGCAAATGTTAGGAATGGATTTTATTGATACAGATGCGGAAATTGAACAACGTGCTGGCGCTGACATTAGCTGGATTTTTGATGTTGAAGGTGAAGAAGGCTTCCGCAAACGCGAAGAACGTATTATTAATGAATTAACACAAAAACAAGGCATTGTGCTTTCTACAGGCGGCGGTGCGGTGATGTCAAAAGAAAACCGTAATCACCTTTCTGCCCGTGGCATTGTGATCTATTTAGAAACCACGGTGGAAAAACAATTCCAACGTACTCAACGTGATAAAAAACGTCCATTATTGCAAGATGTGGAAGATCCGCGTCAAGTGTTAGAAGATCTATCAAAAATTCGTAATCCACTTTATCAAGAAGTGGCGGATATTACCTTACCTACTGATGATCAAAGTGCCAAAGTAATGGCAAATCAAATTGTTGATTTAATTGAAAATATCAACGGCTAATTAAGCAAAAGGAAAAAATGATGTTGTGCGTAAATGTTGAATTAAAAGAACGCCGTTATCCTATTTATATCGGCGCAGGCTTGCTTTCTGATCCGAGTGTTTATCCCCTAAAATCGGGCGATAAAGTGATGATCGTGAGCAATCCAACTATTGCACAACATTATCTTGCGCAGGTAACGAAAACCTTGACGGAATTGGGTTGTCAGGTTGATCACCTGTTATTGCCTGATGGTGAACAATACAAAAACCTTGAGTCGCTTAATCTAATTTTTACCGCCTTATTAGAAAAAAATCACGGCCGCGATACCACCTTAATTGCTCTAGGTGGCGGTGTGATTGGTGATGTCGTGGGTTATGCCGCTGCCAGTTATCAACGTGGTGTGCGTTTTATCCAAATTCCAACTACCTTACTTGCACAAGTGGATTCTTCTGTGGGGGGTAAAACCGCAGTTAATCACCCTTTAGGTAAAAATATGATCGGGGCGTTTTATCAGCCTTGTACTGTGATTGTCGATACACTCACCTTGAATACCTTGCCAAAACGCGAAGTTAATGCAGGTTTGGCGGAAGTGATTAAATATGGTGCGATTTTAGATTATCCTTTCTTTGAATGGCTAGAACAGCACATTGATGAATTGGTTGCCCTTGAACAAGCGCCGTTGCAGCAATGTATCGCGCGTTGTTGCCAAATTAAAGCGGACGTGGTGGCAAGAGATGAAACAGAAAAAGGTGATCGCGCATTGCTCAATTTAGGCCATACTTTTGGCCACGCCATTGAAACCCATTTAGGCTATGGGCAATGGCTACACGGTGAAGCGGTAGCAGCTGGTTCAATGATGGCGGCTGCGCTTTCTGAAATGTTAGGGGATTTATCGGTGCAAGATGTAGGGCGTTTAGAAAAGCTCTTTGCACGCGCTAATTTGCCAACACTTTCACCAGATACAATGCAACCTGAAGATTATTTACCGCATATGATGCGCGATAAAAAAGTGCTAGCAGGCAAGTTACGCCTTGTGCTGCTAAAATCTCTCGGGCAAGCTTATGTGGCGAGCGATAGCGACAAAGATCTTGTTCTTGCAGCCATTGCACGTTGCACACAAACTGACTGATCTCAATGTATCCTGATGCGACAATTTTCCCACAACAAAAATACCGCCCTTTTCTAAAATGGGCGGGGGGAAAGTTTCGTCTTACGGATCAAATCAATAAATTATTTCCTAAGAAAAAACAATGTCTTATTGAACCTTTCGTGGGGGCTGGGGCTGTTTTTTTGAATAGCCAATTTGAACGCTACATTTTGGTGGATATTAATGCAGATCTGATCAATCTATTTAACACCGTTAAACAAGATGTCAATTTGTATATTGAAGCTGTGAAAACGGTCTTTTTTCACCCTGATGCGAATACGCCCGACTATTATTACGCACGGCGCGCTCAGTTTAACCAATCTACCAATAACTTTGAGCGTTCCGTGTTGTTTTTGTATCTTAATCGCTTTGGCTTTAATGGCTTGTGTCGTTACAACAGCAAAAATGAGTTTAATGTGCCATTTGGACGCTATAAAACCCATTATTTCCCCGAAATTGAGTTACGCTATTTTGCCCATAAAGCACAAAGTGCGGTGTTTATTTGCGCAGATTTTCACGAAGCGTTTAAATTTGCTGATGAAAACTCAGTGATTTATTGTGATCCTCCCTATGCGCCCATTAAGCAGGAAACCAATTTTACTGGCTATGCTGGCAATGAATTTTCCTTAGATCATCAGCAAGCCTTAGCAGAATTGGCGCACCGCACCGCAAGGGAACGACAAATTCCCGTGCTAATTTCTAATCACGATACCAAATTTACCCGTCAAATTTACCACGGGGCGAAAATCAAACGCTTAAAAGTACAGCGCTCAATCAGCCAAGCTTCGCACAAGCGCATTAAGGTGAACGAGCTGATCGCCAGCTTTCACGGGCAAAAAACTCAACGTGGCTGAGTGATTAAAGCAGGATTCACTTTAAATTGAAGTTGCTGAATCTGTGGATTTAAGCCTTGCACTTTTGCCAAGAGATCTTTTTCTTTGAATAACAAACTTTGGCGCACCATTGCATTTGCCACTTCAATCACCAACGTGGTTTCGGAAAGATTGGCAACGCGATAAAAGCCTTTAAATTGATTGGGAAATAGGCGTTCTACTTGCTCGTTCAGTTGTTGTAACAAAATGCCTTTTTGCATAATTTTGCCTAGGCTGGAATTTTCTAGCACATCTTGTACGTTAGTTGGTTTACTGTATCGCATCGCTTGTTTTCGGCTTTTTTGCCCTAATATTACACATCAGAATAAGACATTGTAGTGATTTTCCGCTACAATAACAGCGAATTTTTAATTAAAAATAAGTTACCGAATGATTTCATCTAAAAGCACACAGCATTTTTGGTCGCAATTACTACTCAGTATGATTGCGATCTTTGCCTTGCCTAATGCGCAAGGCGTGGAAAATGCTGGGCTTGCCTGTGAAAATTATTCGCGCGAACAACGTCAAATGCAACAGCTTGCTTGTCATCAGCTGGTTGCCCACAAACAAATTATTCAACAGCAACAAAAACCAAGCAAAAAAAATTTTGTTGCGCCGAAAATTCTCACTAAAAAAGCACCGCACTTTGTTTTTCCTGTACTCAGTGTCGCCACGCCGATCCGCGCTGGCCCTGCGGCTTAACCTTTCTTTCTAGTAAATACCTTTTAACTGATTTCAGCGATTGCTGAAGTTTAATTTAACCTATTGATATAAAAGAAATAAAATTATGTTTAGAACTATTTTTACAAAAATTTTTGGTAGCCGTAATGATCGCATTCTGCGCCGTTTGAATAAACAAGTGATCAAAATTAACAAAATGGAGCCGGAGTTTGAAGCCTTAAGCGATGAACAGTTGCAAGGCAAAACGGCAGAATTTCGTGAGCGCTTAAAAAACGGCGAAAGCCTACAAAGCTTATTGCCAGAAGCCTTTGCCACCGTGCGTGAAGCGAGTAAGCGTGTACTCGGTATGCGTCATTTTGATGTGCAGCTCATTGGCGGTATGGTGCTGAATAATCGTTGCATCGCAGAGATGCGCACTGGGGAAGGGAAAACCCTTACTGCAACCTTGCCTTGCTATCTTAATGCCTTAACAGGAAAAGGCGTTCACGTTGTTACGGTGAATGATTACCTTGCGCGCCGCGATGCGGAAACTAACCGCCCATTATTTGAATTTTTAGGAATGACCGTTGGGGTAAACGTGCCGGGCTTGCCAGCAGAAGAAAAGCGTGCTGCCTATGCTGCCGATATTACCTATGCCACTAATAGTGAATTAGGCTTTGACTATTTGCGTGATAATTTAGCTCATTCAGCACAAGATCGTTTCCAAAAAGAACTTTATTATGCCTTGGTTGATGAAGTGGATTCTATTTTGATTGACGAAGCGCGTACACCGTTGATCATTTCAGGGCCTGCGGAAGACAGTTCAGAACTTTATATTGCCATTGATAAATTGATTCCTCATTTGATCAAACAAGATAAAGAAGACACTGAAGAATACCAAGGTGATGGCGATTACACTTTAGATCTGAAAAGCAAACAGGCGTATCTCACCGAACGTGGGCAAGAAAAAATCGAGCAATGGTTGATCGATCAAGGCCTGATGCAAGAAACTGAATCTTTGTATTCTCCTGCCAAAGTCACGCTGTTACACCACGTTTATGCCGCATTGCGAGCTCATACATTGTTTGAACGTGATGTGGATTACATCGTAAAAGATGGCGAAATTATCATTGTTGATGAGCATACAGGGCGTACAATGGCAGGTCGCCGTTGGTCAGAAGGTTTACACCAAGCTATTGAAGCAAAAGAAGGTGTACCAATCCAAAATGAAAACCAAACGGTCGCTTCTATCACTTACCAAAACTATTTCCGTCTTTATGAAAAATTAGCCGGAATGACAGGGACAGCGGACACCGAAGCCTTTGAATTCCAACAAATTTATGGCTTGGAAACCATTGTGATCCCAACTAATCGACCAATGATTCGTGATGATCGCACGGATTTAATGTTTGAAAATGAACAGTACAAATTTGCTGCGATTATTGAAGAAATTAAGGATTGCATTGCGCGCAACCAACCCGTGTTGGTGGGAACGGCGTCCATTGAAAAATCAGAATTGTTATCTGATGCTTTAACCAAAGCAGGCATTAAGCATAGCGTATTAAACGCAAAATTCCACGCCCAAGAAGCGGAAATTATTGCTAATGCAGGTTATCCGGGGGCCGTAACCATTGCCACCAATATGGCAGGACGTGGTACAGATATTGTGCTTGGCGGTAACTGGAAAGCTGAAGTGGCGAAGCTAGATAACCCAACAGAAGCGCAAATTGAAGAAATCAAAGCCAAATGGCAAGAACGCCACGATATTGTAAAACAAGCGGGTGGCTTGCATATTATCGGTACGGAACGCCACGAATCACGCCGTATTGATAACCAGTTGCGTGGACGTTCAGGCCGCCAAGGTGACCCAGGTTCATCACGTTTTTACTTATCCTTGGACGATGCGTTAATGCGTATTTACTTAAACGAAGGTAAGCTCAATATGATGCGCAAAGCCTTCAGTACACCAGGTGAAGCAATGGAATCGAAATTGCTCACTAAAGTGATTGCTTCTGCACAAGCAAAAGTTGAAGCGCATAACTTTGACGGTCGTAAAAATCTATTAGAATTTGATGACGTTGCCAACGATCAACGCCACGCGATTTATCAACAACGTAATGAGCTGTTGGATAACGAAAACATCGCTGACACCATTGAAGTGATCCGTCAAGATGTCTTCAACAGCGTGATTGATCAATATATTCCACCAAATTCCTTAGAAGAAATGTGGGATATTCCGGGGCTAGAACAGCGTTTAAGACAGGATTTTGCCCTTGATTTACCGATTGAACATTGGTTAGAAGAAAACAATGCCTTGCACGAAGAAACCTTGCGTGAGCGTATTATTGACGCGGCAGAAAAAGAATATGAACGCAAAGAAGAGCTTGTTGGTGCGGAATCAATGCGTCATTTTGAAAAAGGCATTATGCTACAAACCCTTGATGAGCTTTGGAAAGAACATCTTGCTTCGATGGATCATTTACGCCGTGGTATTCACTTGCGTGGCTATGCACAAAAAGATCCAAAACAAGAATATAAACGCGAGTCTTTCCAAATGTTTACGGATATGTTGGACGCGTTAAAATTAAGTGTGATTACCACCTTAAGCCGAGTTCAGATTCGTACTCAAGAAGAAATTGAGCAAGCAGAGAAATTGCAGCAAGAAATGGCAGCCCGTGAGCAGGCAAAAATGCAATATAACACCGCCGATGATCAGCAAGCTCAGGAACAAGCACCATTGCCACCATCAGATCGTAAGATTGGGCGTAATGAACCTTGCCCTTGCGGTTCTGGTAAGAAATACAAACACTGCCACGGCAATCGTGCGGCGAAATATAGTTAATCCATAAAGTATAAAGTGCGGTGAAAAATTTTTGATTTTTTTACCGCACTTTATAGAGAGTCTGTTGATCATTCATAGCTCAAATGCAAAATGAATGATCAACAGACCCTAAGGAGAAAAAATGGCAAAACCCATTATTCAAGTAGCAGCAGGCATTATTCGTAATGAATTTGGGCAGATTTATCTCACTCAACGCCTTGAGGGACAAGATTTTGCCCAAGCCCTAGAATTCCCCGGTGGAAAAGTTGATAAAGGTGAAACACCAGAACAAGCCCTTGCCAGAGAGCTAGAAGAAGAAATTGGTATTCATATTCTTAACGCCAGTTTATTTGAGCGCTTTACCTTTGAATATCCTAGTAAGATCATTCAATTTTCTTTTTACCTTGTGGAACAATGGGTTGGCGAACCTTTTGGACGAGAAGGGCAAGAGGGAATGTGGATCGCCCAATCTGAACTTGATGCCAGCCAATTTCCCCCCGCTAACAGCAAGCTTATTCAACGCTTATTGGCTGAAAATTAATAATCTATTACCAATAAAAAAGCATTATGTGGACAACATAATGCTTTTTTATCTTCTATCAACAACTAGCAACAAATGTCTTGTATCACAAATTGCAATGCGTGGCGATCCCATAAACGGGTTTTTCGTTGTTTCATTCTTTTTAAGCGTAATGCACGCCCTTGAGCCAAGCGGAATAACTTACGATTATTGTTCTTTAGAAAAGTTTTGCGTCTTCTTGTCATTTTGACCTCAGTTTTTATTCATCGGAATATCTGCATTTTGTTGTGCAGAACTATTCTGTTGTTCTTGATTCTGTTGTACGCGGTGATAATTCACAATGCTATTCATATAACGGCGAATATTTTCAACGTATTGATAAGCCTCATAACCACGCGCATAGCCGTATTTCAAATTGCTATAATGGCGTTTTTCAGCCAGTAGGGGTAAATTCTTCTTCACATCAAGCCAATTATCAGGATCGCCACCTAATTTTTTGGTTAAACGTCTGGCATCAATCAAATGCCCTAAGCCCATATTGTAAGCGGCAAGCGCAAACCAAATTTTATCTTCTTGATGAATGGTATTGGGCATTTGCTCTAGCAATAAATGCAGGTATTCTGAACCGCCCTTGATACTTTGTTCTGGATTAAGACGATTGCTGATTTTTACCCGATCAGCTGTTGCTTTGGTGAGCATCATCATTCCACGCACCCCAGTAGGGGAGGTGGCTTCAGGATTCCAATGGGATTCTTGATAGGCCACAGCGGCAAGCAAACGCCAGTCTAAACGGCCTTTATATTTATCAAATAGATGCTGATATTTTGGCAAGGTGTTTTCAATGGCATTGAGATAAGAGCGCATATCCACATAATCAAATTCAGCTAAATGATTGAAATATTTTTCTTCAATGCGTGCAATCAAGCCTGTTTCAATGGCATTATTCATAAAGTCTAACAACGCAGCTTGCAATTCGCTGTAATTATTATTGGTGAGATACCAGTGAATGGTGGATTCATCTGTAACATCAAAGGCTACGGCAATTTGCGGCTTAATTTGCTGTGCCATAGCAAGATCTACGGAATTGGCAATGGTGTAATCAATTTTTCCTTCAGCAACTTGTAGCAACAATTCTTCTTGGCTTTGATCTACAACTTGCCACTGTAAATCAGGGAATTCTTGTTTAAAGCTCTCGAGCAGCTTAACAAGATCGTTGCCTTTAGAAATAACCAGTTTGCCTTTTAGTTCTTTTAGTGAAGCAGGACGTCCTTCCCCTTTGCGATAAGCCAATTGCCAAGACGCAGAATTATAAGCAGGGCCAATTTGATAATGATCTAATTTCTCGCGCAAATAAAATAAGTTTGCTGCAGCAATATCAATCTTTTGCGTGGAAAGTGCGGTAAATAATGCTTGATTATTTGCCATTGGAACAATTTCCAATTTCACATTCAGATAGTCAGCAAAGGCTTTGGCTAATTCATACTCAAATCCTGATGCACCATCTGGGCCAATAAAATAGGAAGTTGGCGTATTCAACGTACCAACCACTAATTTACCGCTAGATTGAATTGTCGCATAACGATTGTCTTCCGTACCCAGCAGTTGTCGCCACGGCAGCGCCATATCAATGGCCCATAGCAACAAGGCAAAGATACTAATAAGACGTAAAAACAAACCTTTCAATGATATATGATCCTCTAAAAATGATGAGGCATTTTACCATTTATGAAAAAATGTGCTAGAAATAACCGCACTTTTTCCCTATTGGTTGAGCCAATAGGCTATTTTTTTGATTGATACATTTTTTCAATTTGCGTTTTATAACGCTCTAAAATCACCTTGCGGCGTAGTTTTAAGGTCGGCGTAATTTCGTTCATTGCGGTGGTGAAAGCCTGTGGCAACAGAGTGAATTTCTTCACTTGCTCAAAGCTCGCTAGCTCTTTCTGCAATTCATTTAAGCGTTTTTCAAAAAGCTGAATAATTTCGGAATGTTTGATCAATTCCATACGATCTTGATATTTAATATTGAGCTTTTTCGCATATTCTTCTAAAGAAGCAAAACAAGGCACGATCAAGGCGGAAACATATTTTTTCGCATCAGCGATCACGGCAATTTGCTCAATAAATTTATCTTTGCCGATTTTGCCTTCAATGTGCTGTGGCGCAATATATTTGCCGTTTGAGGTTTTCATCAGCTCTTTGATGCGATCGGTGATGTAAAGATGGCCTTGTTCGTCTAATTGACCTGCATCACCAGTTTTTAAGAAACCATCAGCGGTAAAAGCGGCAGCTGTTTCTTCTGGTTTTTTGTAATAACCACGCATTACCATTTCGCCACGCACTAAGATTTCATCATTTTCACCAATTTTTACTTCCGCCCCCGGCATTAGCTTGCCGATAGAATTTGGCTCGAAATGATCATCTTCCCAACACGAAACAGTGGCAGTGGTTTCCGTCATACCATAACCTAGCTTAATATTAATGCCAATGCTGTGGAAAAATAGCCCAATGCTAGGTTCTAATTTTGCCCCGCCGCACGGCATCATACGAATACGTCCGCCGAGTAGGTTGCGTAATTTGCTCAGCACCAATTTATCCGCTAAGAAAAATTGCTGTTTAAGCCAAAATGGAATGGGTTGTTTTTGGCTTTTACGATCAAAATAACGATGTCCCACATTCATCGCCCAGTTAAATAAGGCACGGCGCAGTTTTGGCGCTTGCTGCACTTTATCGTGGATTGCGGTGTAAATTTTTTCGTAAAAACGTGGTACGGCACACATTAATGTCGGACGGATTTCACTTAATGCCGCACGCACTTGATCGGTGTTTTCAATATAACAATTCACTGCGCCACGGTGTAGCACATAGGCCACCCACGCACGTTCAAAAATATGAGAGAACGGCAGAAAAGAAAGAGAAACGTCCTGTTCTGTAATCGGCTTCAATGCCTGATCGTGAGCTTTTAGCTGATGAGCAAGGTTGACATAATCCAACATTACGCCTTTTGGCTCGCCTGTGGTGCCAGAAGTATAAATCAAGGTAAATAAATCATTGAGTTGTTTTTCATCAAGACGCTGTTGTAATTCTGCGGAATTAGTTTGCGAGCCTGTTGCGACAAAGTCTGCCCAATGGCAAGCCAGTGGGTGATCGTGTAGCTGAATGCTGTCTTTCATCGCGATAATATGTTGTAACTGCGGGCAATCTGCAACGATTTGTAGGGCTTGATCATACTGTTCTTGATCGCCAACAAACAGAATTTTAATATCGGCATCATTAATGATAAATGCCGCTTGTTGCGCGGTATTCGTAGCGTAAATAGGCACGGTAACAGCGCGAATTTGCAAAGTGGCAATATCAGCGACTGTCCAGCGTGGCATATTGTGTGCAAAGATACCAATTTTATCTTGTACATCAATATGATGAGCAAGCAACGCAAGAGAAAGGGCGTTTACTTGCTGCTGAAAGTCAGCCCAAGAAATATCGTGCCATTGTTGATTTTCAAAATAACGAAGTGCGGTGTTATTTTTTAATGTTTTTGCCTGCTGTTGAAAGCGGCTAACAAAATGAAAATCAAGGGTGTTTGTCATTCTTCTTTTTCCTATTTAACAAATCGTTTTTAATAAATTACTGCATTTTAGCGTACAGTTGTAAGGTTAAATATAATCGTTAATCAAAGAAAAAGCGAGAAAAATCCGTTGAAAACTACGGATAACCAGTGATTTTGTGAGCAATATAACAGTTTTAGCGAGCGAACAGCTGTTCATTTTTATGTGGAAAAGGCGCTATATTCTTAGCGAAAAGCAGACAGGGAAATCAGAGATAATCAATCACAGCAATAAAAATGTGGCGAAAAAAAACCGCACTTTAAAAGTGCGGCTTAATTTTGAAGGTTTTTTAATTAGCCTTTGTAGTTGTGAATGTGAGCTACTAAGTCTAATACTTTGTTTGAATAACCTGTTTCGTTATCGTACCAAGATACTAATTTAACGAAAGTATCAGTTAATGCAATACCTGCTTCAGCATCGAATACAGAAGTTAATGCACAGCCGTTGAAGTCTGTTGATACTACTGCATCTTCAGTGTAGCCTAAAACGCCTTTTAATTCGTTTTCAGAAGCACGTTTGATTTCTGCACAGATTTCAGCGTAAGTTGCTGGTTTTTCAAGGTTTACAGTTAAATCAACTACAGACACATTTGGTGTAGGAACACGGAACGCCATACCAGTTAATTTACCATTTAATTCAGGAATTACTTTACCTACTGCTTTCGCTGCACCTGTTGAAGATGGAATGATGTTTTGAGAAGCACCACGACCACCGCGCCAGTCTTTCGCTGAAGGACCATCAACTGTTTTTTGAGTTGCAGTTGTTGCGTGAACAGTTGTCATTAAACCGTCTTTGATACCCCATTTGTCGTTAATTACTTTCGCTAATGGTGCTAAACAGTTTGTTGTACAAGATGCGTTTGAAACGATGTCTTGACCAGCATAAGTATCAAAGTTTACGCCGTTTACGAACATTGGAGTCGCATCTTTAGAAGGACCAGTTAAAACAACTTTTTTCGCGCCAGCTTCAATGTGTTTGCGAGCAGTTTCATCTGTTAAGAAGATACCTGTTGCTTCAACTGCGATATCAACACCGATTTCGTTCCATTTAAGGTTTGCAGGATCACGCTCAGAAGTTACACGGATTGTTTTACCGTTCACCACTAAATGACCGTCTTTCACTTCAACAGTGCCATCGAAACGACCGTGAGTTGAATCATATTTCAACATATAAGCCATATATTCAACGTCAATTAAGTCGTTGATACCTACAACTTCGATGTCATCACGTTGTTGTGCTGCACGGAATACGATACGACCGATACGGCCGAAACCATTGATACCAATTTTAATAGCCATAAGTTTTTCACCTATAATTTAAGTTAAACAAAAGGGTTACGGTGCATAGAAAGCATTCTATTTTCCGTTCGCGGTGGATTATAGCACGCTTTTTAGGTAGGGTGAAACTAACTCGCAAGAAAACCGTAAAACATTTGTGATCTACATCAAAACTTTGCGGATCAGCCAGTTAGCTTGTTTTTATTTTGTAAAAATAAATTATCAACAGCCCTAATGATTTTTTTCCGATTTATCGGCATAATGAACGAAATTTGATGAAAATTAAGGATAAACAATGAGCCAAGGTAACCTTTATATTATTTCAGCCCCAAGTGGCGCGGGGAAATCGTCTTTAATCGCCGCCTTATTGGCGAAAGATAATGGGCGTGAAATGATGGTTTCTGTTTCCCATACCACGCGTGCACCTCGCCCCGGTGAAGTGGACGGTGTGCATTATCATTTTGTCAGTAAAGACGAATTTGAACGTCTAATCGAACAAGATTTGTTCTTGGAATATGCCAAAGTGTTTGGCGGCAATTATTATGGCACATCCTTGCCGACTATTGAAAAAAGTTTGGCGCAAGGCATTGATGTTTTTTTAGATATTGATTGGCAAGGGGCGCAACAAATTCGCGCTAAATTACCGCAGGTTAAAAGTATTTTTATTTTGCCCCCTTCGGTTGAAGAATTGGAGCGCCGTTTAATTGGGCGCGGGCAGGATAGCGCAGAAGTCATTGCTGATCGTATGGCAAAAGCCACCAGTGAAATATCCCACTATGACGAATATGATTATGTGATTATTAATGATAATTTCGAGCAAGCAGTGGCAGATTTACAGCATATTTTGCGTGCGGAATGTTTAACTAGAAGCTATCAGCAAGCGCAAAATATCGCTTTAATTCATCAATTGCTGGCAAAATAATTGACATTTTAGTATCATTAGATCCCTTTTATTTATTGAAGAATTTTAACTGATTGGAGTAAATTTATGGCTCGTGTAACAGTGCAAGATGCGGTAGAGCAAATTGGTAACCGTTTTGATTTAATTTTAACCGCAGCACGCCGTGCAAGAGAATTACAATTACATTTGCGTGAACCTTTAGTTCCAGAAGATAACGATAAACCAACGGTAATCGCCTTGCGTGAAATTGAAAAAGGCTTGATTAACAACGAAATTATGAATGCGCACGAGCGCCAAGATGCTTTAGAGCAAGAAGCAACAGAGCATCACGCAGTGTCTTTATTATCTTCATAAGCGATAAAAGTGCGGTTGTTTTTTGTTCCATTTTTATCATTGGCAATAAAATTTGAATAAAAAGTTAGGTGTCCTTTGTACTTATTTGAACGTTTAGAGCATATTATCCGAGGCTATTTACCGCCTGAACAAATTGAATTAGTAAGACGTGCATACGTTATCGCACGAGATGCACACGAAGGACAATCTCGCTCCAGCGGCGAGCCGTACATTACTCACCCTGTTGCGGTGGCATCAATTATTGCAGAAATGCGTTTAGATCACGAAGCCGTGATGGGCGCATTGTTGCACGATGTGATTGAAGACACCCCTTACACCGAAGAACAACTCAAAGAAGAATTTGGCGCGAGTGTTGCTGAAATTGTGGAAGGCGTATCTAAATTAGATAAGCTCAAATTTCGAACCCGCCAAGAAGCCCAAGTGGAAAATTTCCGCAAAATGATCCTGGCGATGACCAAAGACATTCGCGTTGTTCTGATCAAACTGGCTGACCGCACCCACAATATGCGTACCCTTGGCGCATTACGCCCTGACAAACGGCGTAGAATTGCGAAAGAAACCTTGGAAATTTACGCCCCACTTGCCCATCGTTTAGGGATCGAACATATTAAAAATGAGCTAGAAGATCTCGGCTTTGAAGCAATGCACCCACAGCGTTATGCTGTCTTACAAAAAGTCATTCAAATTGCGCGTGGTAACCGCAAAGATATGATCGAACGGATTTCTGATGAAATCAAAGGGCGTTTAGCAGATGTGGGCATTGAAGCACGCGTATTTGGGCGAGAAAAACATCTTTATGCCATTTATCAAAAAATGCGCTTAAAAGATCAGCAATTTCATTCCATTATGGATATTTATGCGTTCCGTGCAGTGGTGAAAGATGTGGATACTTGCTACCGAGTGCTAGGACAAATGCACGGTTTGTATAAGCCACGTCCGAGGCGTGTGAAAGATTATATCGCCGTGCCAAAAGCAAATGGCTATCAATCCCTGCATACTTCAATGATCGGCCCACACGGCGTTCCGGTGGAAGTGCAAATTCGCACGGAAGAAATGGATCAAACCGCGGAAATGGGCGTGGCAGCGCATTGGGCGTATAAACAAGGTGGTAAGAATGATAGCACCACCGCACAAATTCGCGCGCAGCGCTGGTTGCAAAGCCTGATTGAATTGCAACAAAGTGCGGGTAATTCTTTTGAATTTATTGAAAGTGTCAAATCAGAATTTTTCCCGAAAGAGATTTATGTGTTCACCCCGAAAGGGCGTATTGTGGAATTGCCAGTGGGTGCAACCCCAGTAGATTTCGCTTATGCGGTACATTCTGGCATTGGCAATGCTTGTATTGCAGCCAATGTGGATCGCAAACCTTATCCTCTTTCACAGCCATTGCAATCAGGGCAAACCATTGAAATTATCACCGCACCGACAGCACAACCCGATGTGGGCTGGCTGAATTTTGTGGTAACCGCAAAAGCCCGTTCTAATATTCGCCACGCCTTGAAAAATCTGCGCTCAGATACGGCGATCGTTCTTGGCAAACGCCAACTTACTAATGCGTTATTGCCACATAAATTAGAACAAATCCCTGAACAACGTATTGATGAATTATTAAGCGATCTAAAACTTAATCGTTTTGAAGATTTATTGGCGGAAATTGGTTTAGGTAACCAAATGAGTGCCGTGATTGCCTATCGTTTATTAGGTGAAAGTATTGAAATTGATACAGACGGCGATCTCAGCAACAATAAAAATATTTTTGCCATTAACGGTAATGAAAGCCTGCTTACCACCTTTGCGCAATGTTGCCACCCAATTCCAGGTGATCCAATTGTGGCATACGCAAGCCCAGGGAAAGGCCTAGTAGTGCATCACGAGGCTTGTGCAAACCTGCGTAATCGAAAAGAAAATCCAGAGCATTTCACCCCAGTTACTTGGGAGAAAAGCGATAACAAAGTGGAATTTGAAACCGAATTACGCATTGAAATGATTAATCAGCAAGGGGCACTGCCGAATTTAACCTCTAATATTTCCGCGATGGATAGCAATATTCACAGCATTTGGACGGAAGAGCAAGACGGCCGTTTATATCAAATCGTGGTGTTACTGACGGCAAAAGATACCCATCATTTAAGTCAAATTATGCGGAAAATCAAAACCTTACCAGGTTTTGTCAGCATTGAACGTAATATAAATCGCTAATGGCTACGGAAATTCTTGGCGCAGTTCCGCTGACCACGCTTTCTGGTGTGGGGGCAGCGGTTTCGGCAAAATTGAGCCGAATTGGCATTAATAATCTGCAAGATTTGCTTTTTCATCTGCCTAGTCGTTATGAAGACCGCACAAGAATTACGCCCATAATCGATCTTCGCCCTGAACAATATGCCACAATTAGCGCAACGGTTCAGCTTTGCGAAGTACAATTTGGACGCCGCCCAATCTTAACTGTAGTAGTGTCGGACGGCACATCAAAATTAACCTTACGTTTTTTCAATTTTAATGCAGCAATGCGCAATAGCTTCCAAGTGGGCGCACGAGTCAAAGCCTTTGGTGAAGTGAAACGCGGTCGTTTTATGGCGGAAATTCATCACCCCGAATATCAAATTATTCGTGATGATGCTCCGTTGGTAATGGCCGAAACCCTGACGCCAATTTATCCTACCACAGAAGGCTTAAAGCAAAATTCTTTACGCAAATTAACAGATCAAGCACTGGCTTTGCTTGATAAAATCCAGTTGCCAGAAATTCTACCTGATGAATTCAACCCTTATCCTTATAGTTTAAAAGAGGCGATCCGATTTTTGCACCGCCCACCGCCTGATGTTTCTTTAGAAATGTTGGAAAAAGGGCAGCACCCTGCGCAAGTGCGGTTAATTTTTGAAGAATTATTAGCGCATAATTTAGCAATGCAAAAAGTGCGGTCGAATATTCAACAATTTTTTGCCTTGCCATTGCAGTATCAAACTGATCTAAAACAGCAATTTTTACAGCGTTTGCCATTTAGCCCGACTAATGCGCAAAGCCGCGTTGTGCAGGATATTGAGCAAGATCTGCAAAAGCCTTATCCAATGATGCGATTAGTGCAGGGCGATGTGGGATCGGGGAAAACCTTGGTCGCGGCATTAGCTGCACTGGTGGCAATTGACAATCAAAAGCAAGTGGCACTTATGGCACCGACAGAAATTTTGGCGGAACAGCATTTTGCCAATTTCCAAAATTGGTTTGAGCCTTTAGGCATCAAAGTGGGTTGGCTAGCAGGAAAAGTCAAAGGCAAGGCTCGCCAAGCTGTGCTAGAACAGATGAAAGCAGGCGAAGTGCAGATGATTGTGGGGACGCACGCCTTATTTCAACAGGATGTAGAATTTAATGATCTCGCCTTAGTGATCATTGATGAACAGCATCGATTTGGTGTGCATCAGCGCTTAATGTTACGCGAAAAAGGCGAAAAGTCGGGAAATTATCCACATCAGCTGATTATGACCGCAACCCCAATTCCGCGTACCTTAGCGATGACGGTTTATGCAGATTTGGATACCTCTATTATTGATGAATTACCCCCAGGGCGAACGCCAATTACTACTATTGCCATCTCAGAAGAGCGCCGCGCAGAAATTGTCGCGCGTGTGTATCAGGCTTGCGTGAATGAAAAACGGCAGGCGTACTGGGTTTGCACGCTCATTGATGAAAGTGAAGTACTGGAAGCGCAAGCCGCGGAAGCCATTTGGGAAGATTTAACCAAAGCACTGCCAAATTTACGCATTGGCTTAGTTCACGGGCGAATGAAACCCACTGAAAAACAAGAGATTATGGCAAGTTTCAAAGCGGCTGAGTTAGATGTGTTAGTAGCAACCACCGTGATTGAAGTAGGCGTAGATGTGCCTAATGCCAGCTTGATGATTATTGAAAATGCCGAACGCCTTGGGCTATCTCAACTTCATCAATTGCGTGGGCGAGTAGGGCGCGGAAGTACGGCTTCTTTTTGCGTGCTAATGTA
>NZ_UGSP01000001.1:0-37500 GCF_900454535.1 Avibacterium avium | reverse complement strand
GTATAGACCCGAAACCCGGTGATCTAGCCATGGGCAGGTTGAAGGTTGGGTAACACTAACTGGAGGACCGAACCGACTAATGTTGAAAAATTAGCGGATGACTTGTGGCTGGGGGTGAAAGGCCAATCAAACCGGGAGATAGCTGGTTCTCCCCGAAATCTATTTAGGTAGAGCCTTGAGCGGACACCTTTGGGGGTAGAGCACTGTTTCGGCTAGGGGCCCATCCCGGGTTACCAAACCGATGCAAACTCCGAATACCGAAGAGTGATACTCAGGAGACACACGGCGGGTGCTAACGTCCGTCGTGGAGAGGGAAACAACCCAGACCGCCAGCTAAGGTCCCAAAATCTATATTAAGTGGGAAACGAAGTGGGAAGGCTTAGACAGCTAGGATGTTGGCTTAGAAGCAGCCACCATTTAAAGAAAGCGTAATAGCTCACTAGTCGAGTCGGCCTGCGCGGAAGATGTAACGGGGCTAAAATATAGTACCGAAGCTGCGGCATCAGTAGCAATACTGTTGGGTAGGGGAGCGTTGTGTAAGCGGAAGAAGGTGGTTCGAGAGGATTGCTGGACGTATCACAAGTGCGAATGCTGACATAAGTAACGATAAAACGGGTGAAAAACCCGTTCGCCGGAAGACCAAGGGTTCCTGTCCAACGTTAATCGGGGCAGGGTGAGTCGGCCCCTAAGGCGAGGCTGAAAAGCGTAGTCGATGGGAAACGGGTTAATATTCCCGTACTTGGATAAACTGCGATGTGGGGACGGAGTAGGTTAGGTTATCGACCTGTTGGAAATGGTCGTTTAAGTTGGTAGGTGGGTGAGTTAGGCAAATCCGGTTCACTGTAAACACTGAGAGATGATGACGAGGCACTAAGGTGCTGAAGTAATTGATACCACACTTCCAGGAAAAGCCACTAAGCTTCAGGTTTATCTAAACCGTACTGAAAACCGACACAGGTGGTCAGGTAGAGAATACTCAGGCGCTTGAGAGAACTCGGGTGAAGGAACTAGGCAAAATAGCACCGTAACTTCGGGAGAAGGTGCGCTGGCGTAGTGTGAAGTTCTTTACGGATGGAGCATGAACCAGTCGAAGATACCAGCTGGCTGCAACTGTTTATTAAAAACACAGCACTCTGCAAACACGAAAGTGGACGTATAGGGTGTGATGCCTGCCCGGTGCTGGAAGGTTAATTGATGGTGTAATCGAAAGAGAAGCTCCTGATCGAAGCCCCAGTAAACGGCGGCCGTAACTATAACGGTCCTAAGGTAGCGAAATTCCTTGTCGGGTAAGTTCCGACCTGCACGAATGGCATAATGATGGCCAGGCTGTCTCCACCCGAGACTCAGTGAAATTGAAATCGCCGTGAAGATGCGGTGTACCCGCGGCTAGACGGAAAGACCCCGTGAACCTTTACTATAGCTTGACACTGAACCTTGAATTTTGATGTGTAGGATAGGTGGGAGACTATGAAGCGGTAACGCCAGTTATCGTGGAGTCGTTGTTGAAATACCACCCTTTAACGTTTGATGTTCTAACGAAGCGCCTGAAACGGGTGTTCGGACAGTGTCTGGTGGGTAGTTTGACTGGGGCGGTCTCCTCCCAAAGCGTAACGGAGGAGCACGAAGGTTTGCTAATGACGGTCGGACATCGTCAGGTTAGTGCAATGGTATAAGCAAGCTTAACTGCGAGACAGACAAGTCGAGCAGGTGCGAAAGCAGGTCATAGTGATCCGGTGGTTCTGAATGGAAGGGCCATCGCTCAACGGATAAAAGGTACTCCGGGGATAACAGGCTGATACCGCCCAAGAGTTCATATCGACGGCGGTGTTTGGCACCTCGATGTCGGCTCATCACATCCTGGGGCTGAAGTAGGTCCCAAGGGTATGGCTGTTCGCCATTTAAAGTGGTACGCGAGCTGGGTTTAGAACGTCGTGAGACAGTTCGGTCCCTATCTGCCGTGGGCGTTGGAGAATTGAGAGGGGCTGCTCCTAGTACGAGAGGACCGGAGTGGACGCATCACTGGTGTACCAGTTGTCTCGCCAGAGGCACAGCTGGGTAGCTAAATGCGGAAGAGATAAGTGCTGAAAGCATCTAAGCACGAAACTTGCCTTAAGATGAGTTCTCCCTGACTTAAAGTCAGTAAGGGTTGTTAGAGACTATGACGTAGATAGGCTGGGTGTGTAAGCGGTGTGAGCCGTTGAGCTAACCAGTACTAATTGCCCGAGAGGCTTAACTATACAACGCTCAAGGGTTTTGGCTTGTTTTTGATTGGAAAGAAAGAGTAAGAATAAAGACACTTAGTCGGATAATGGAATAGAAATAAGCGAAGTTATTGACTAAGAGAAAAACATAAAGAATAGAAAGAATTATCTTGGCGGCGCTAGTGCAGTGGACCCACCTAAATCCATGCCGAACTTAGAAGTGAAACGCTGTAACGCCGATGGTAGTGTGGGGAATCCCCATGTGAGAGTAGGACACCGCCAGGTTTTATTTTATTAATTTATTTTTGTTTAAGTAAATTAACAAAATAAAATTTTTTGGCAGCTATAGTGTAGCGGACCCACCTAATTCCATGTCGAACTTAGAAGTGAAACGCTATAACGCCGATGGTAGTGTGGGGTATCCCCATGTGAGAGTAGGTCACTGCCAATTATCAATTTTGCGGAGCGGTAGTTCAGCTGGTTAGAATACCTGCCTGTCACGCAGGGGGTCGCGGGTTCGAGTCCCGTCCGTTCCGCCACTTCATTTAGGGGCGTAGTTCAATTGGTAGAGCACCGGTCTCCAAAACCGGGTGTTGGGAGTTCGAGCCTCTCCGCCCCTGCCATTAATTATTTCTATAATACATTTTTACAGGTGTGTTATTATTCTTCCGTTATTATATCTGGTTCTGTATTAGATTAGTTCTAAATTCTACACTAAAAGCACAGTGCCTTTAGCAATTTTTTGGTGTTCCAAAGTTAAAACGAAATTTAGCCTGATTCTAGAAATTTTCAATTCCCATTAATGTAATTTCTCGTTTCTAATCGGTTAGTGATTAATTCTGAATTATCTAAATTCGTTTACACCTAGCACAATGAATTATCTTTATTTTATAGGCTAGCGTAACTGTTAATCTAATACAGTCACAAAATATATTCGAGTCTTCTGTGGGGGTTAAGGAGAATAGTTAGTTGCTGTGGAAAAATCTGCCCCTTAAATCATAGTTTGTTATAAGGAGCAGATTTGTTATTCAATAATGTTTAGTGATTAATCTTCATCTTTTTCCCATTCTAATGCACGTTTCACGGCTTTTTTCCAGCCTTTGTAACGTTTAATGCGTTTAGCTTTATCGTCATCAGGTAAGAAAGTGCGTTCAACATCAGCTTTATCACGCAATTCGTCTAAATCTTTCCAAAATCCGGTGGCAAGCCCAGCAAGATAAGCTGCGCCTAGTGCGGTAACTTCTTTCACCACAGGGCGTTCAACTGGGGTGTTGAGAATATCGGCTTGGAATTGCATTAGGAAATTATTAGCGGTTGCGCCGCCGTCCACGCGTAAGGACTTGAGTTTTTCCCCTGAATCGGATTGCATTGCTTCTAATACATCACGAGTTTGATACGCGATAGATTCAAGGGTAGCGCGCACAATGTGGTTGCGGTTTGCGCCACGAGATAGGCCTAAAATTGCACCTCGGGCATAAGGATCCCAATAAGGCGCGCCTAAACCAGTAAAGGCGGGAACAACATAAACACCGTTACAATCAGGTACTTTTTGTGCGAAATATTCGCTGTCAAAACTATCGTGAACAATTTTGAGTTCATCACGCAGCCATTGAATTGATGCGCCGCCCATAAAAATTGAGCCTTCTAAAGCATATTCAGGCTCGCCTTTAGCATTACAAGCAATGGTGGTGAGCAAGCCATTTTGCGATTGTACGGCTTTATCGCCTGTGTGCATTAACATAAAGCAGCCTGTGCCATAGGTATTTTTAGCTTGCCCTGCGTGAACGCAAAGATGTCCATAAAGGGCTGCTTGCTGGTCGCCTGCAATACCCGCCACTGGAATACGCACCCCACCTTTTCCGCCGATATTGGTTTGTCCGTAGATTTCCGAAGAATTACGCACTTCAGGTAGCATTGATTTTGGAATGTCCAAAATTTCGAGCATTTTGTCATCCCATTGTTTGGTATGAATGTTAAATAACATTGTGCGAGAAGCATTGGTGTAATCCGTAACGTGTACGCGTCCTTGGGTGAGTTTCCACACAAGCCAAGTATCCACCGTACCAAAAAGCAATTCGCCACGTTCAGCTTTTTCTCTTGCCCCTTCAACATTATCCAAAATCCATTTCACTTTAGTGCCAGAAAAGTAAGGATCTACCACCAATCCTGTGGTTTTACGAATATAGTCTTCGTGGCCGTCTGCTTTGAGTTTGTCGGTAATATCCGCGGTGCGGCGGCACTGCCACACAATGGCATTGTAAACCGGTTTGCCGCTTTCTTTTTCCCATACGATAGTAGTTTCGCGTTGATTCGTGATCCCTATCGCTGCAATGCTATCAGAAGAAATGCCGGCTTTCGCCACCACTTCGTTTAAGGTGGAACTTTGTGTTGCCCAAATTTCCATTGGATTATGCTCTACCCAGCCTGCTTGTGGGTAAATTTGGGTAAATTCACGCTGCGCAATTTCAACAACATTGGCATTATGATCGAGCAATACCGCTCTGGAACTGGTTGTGCCTTGATCTAAAGCGATAATATATTTTTTCTCTGTCATAATCGATCCTCTTTTGTCTGTTAGATAAGTAAAATGTTGCACCTTTTTACTCACGAGAACATTAATTTTGAGCTAAAACGAAAGCATTACCTGAAAGAAAATAATCGAAAACGCTCAAGTTTAAAATGAGCAATATTCAAATTTTTGATCCACTTCACAAAATATTTTTACCGCTCCCTATTATGAGTTATTCACTATATTTCAATAATAATCAATAAATTAAAAATGTGATCCAGTTAGCAAATTGGAGAAAAAGTAGATAAATCCTTACAAAAAGTATTGCTTTATAAGATTTTCTATTAATAATGAAATACGCACCAATAATATTCAAAAGAACACTTTTTGGATCTAAACGAAAGAAAATTACAGATCTCATAAAATGGATTAAAAAGGAGTGCATTATGAATGCTTATCTGGCTGAATTTATTGGTACGGCATTACTGATTTTAATGGGGAATGGTGTCGTTGCAAATGTCTGTTTAAATAAAACCAAAGGGCAAAGTTCAGGGTGGATTGTGATCACCACCGCTTGGGCGTTTGCAGTTTATGTGGCGGTGGTCGTAACAGGGCCTTATAGTGGCGCGCATCTTAACCCTGCGGTAACCCTTGGCTTAGCGGTAATTGGCAGTTTTGCGCCTTCAATGATTTTAGGCTATATAGCAGCGCAAATTGCAGGAGGTATGTTCGGCGCGCTACTTGTGTATATTTTCTATAAAGATCATTTTGCCGCTACTGAAGATCAAGGCTCAAAACGCGCGTGTTTCTGTACAGAACCAGCCATTCGCAACTATGCTAGCAACTTTATTAGCGAACTCATTGGCACCTTTGTTTTATTATTCGTGATTTTCTACATCACGGGAGCAAGCCTGAATTTTCCAGAAGGAACCCCAACCCCAATTGGTTTAGGTTCACTTGGCGCATTACCAGTGGCGATCTTAGTGTGGGCAATTGGCTTGAGCTTAGGTGGTACAACAGGTTATGCCATCAATCCTGCCCGTGATCTTGGCCCTCGTCTAACCCTTGGTTTATTAGGTAAAACCTTAAATACAGGTGCAGATTGGCAATACAGCTGGGTACCTGTCTTAGGCCCAGTTACAGGGGCTGTGTTGGCAGGTTTACTGTACAACGCCTTAATGTAAGAACGAATAGGAAAAAGGAAAGCGTTCAAATTGAGGATATTTGGACGCTTTTTTATATAGGCTAGCCTTATTCTTTTGCGATCTCAATCACTTCGCCCCACTCATCATCTCTCACCCACCATCGAACATTAAAATCATATAATTTCATTCCATAAATACGATCAGATGTTTTTCCTTGTTGATAAGCGGGGCGGGGATCTTGTTGTAGCACTTCTGTGATAAAACGCTGAAAATTTGGATATTTTGCACCGCACTTGATTAATTGCGCTTGAGCCTGTGGGGAAAAGCGAACTTGTAGTTTTGCTTCAGGTGGCTGTTGGGCAAAGCCCGAATTGGCATTGGGTTCGCTGTCGGCATAGGCAATATAGGGTTTGATGTCAAAAATAGGGGTGCCGTCAACCAAATCGACCGAGCCTAAATGCAACAGCACTTCACCTTGATTGATTTCAATGCGTTTTAATTCTACTTTGGAAAGCCCTAAGGGATTAGGGCGATGTGTGGCGCGTGAAGCAAATACCCCAACACGTTGATTACCACCAAGGCGTGGTGGGCGCACGGTGGGCTGCCATTTGCCTGTGGGGATTTTATCAAACTGGAAAATAAGCCATAAGTGAGAAAATTGATCCAAACCACGCACAGCTTCAGGTTGGTTATAGGGTGCGAGTAAGCGGATTGTGCCAACGCCGTCTTGCACTAAATTAGGCTGGCGTGGCACGGAAAATTTCTCTTTATAAGGCGTGTGAATAATCCCGATGGGGGAAAGGGTTAAATTAAGTTGCGACATATTTTCCTTAAACAGTTAAAATGGCGAAAATAAATGAGTACAATAGCCCATTCTTTGGGATATTTTACGCCAAAATCAGGATTTAGAAAGATAAGTGAAAAATATGGATAAACAAGTTGTTAAAATGTGGGTGGAAACCGCAAGACCAAAAACCCTGCCTTTAGCCGCCGCTTCAATTGTTATGGGGGCAGCACTTGCCTATTGGGATGATAAATTTAGCTGGCAAATCAGTCTGTTATGCTTGATTACCACCTTGTTGCTACAAATCCTTTCTAACTTTGCCAATGATTATGGCGATCACCAAAAAGGCAGTGATACCGCAGAGCGTATCGGCCCATTGCGTGGTATTCAGCACGGTGTGATTAGTGCGCAGCAGCTGAAAAAAGGGCTTATTGCGGTGATCTTAGCAAGTTTATTTTTCGGTTTTCTGTTAATTGGCATTGCGTATCAAAGTTATGCCGATCTCTTGGCATTTTCTCTTTTAGGCGGGCTTGCCATTATTGCCGCGATTACTTATACCGTAGGCGCAAAGCCCTATGGTTATATGGGATTGGGCGATATTTCCGTGCTGCTGTTTTTTGGTATTTTGGGCGTATGCGGTACTTATTATTTGCAAACTCATCAACTAAATTTAATGATTTTTTTACCCGCACTTGCAACCGGGCTTTTTGCCACTGCGGTATTAAATATCAATAATTTACGCGATATTGAGCAAGATAAAAAAGCAGGTAAGAACACCCTTGCCGTCCGTCTTGGGGCGAAAAATGGACGAATTTATCACTGCACTTTGTTAGCCGTAGGCGCATTGTGTTATGTGATTTTTGCCTTAGCGAATTTCCACCATTTATTGAGCTTTATTTTTCTTTTGGCCTATCCTTTATTGGTTAAGCACGCGTTGTATGTTTATCGTAGCCAAGATCCCCTGTTATTGCGCCCAATGCTCGGACAAATGTCAATGTTAGCGCTTTTAACCAACTTACTTTTTAGTTTCGGCTTGCTAGTGGGCTAGCAATAGGCATATACTAGAACAATCATTTTCAGCGTAAAAAGGTGAACTTATGTGTATTGATACTTCCACATTGTGCGATGTTTATTTAGATCAAGTTGATGTTGTTGAACCGATTTTTTCTAATTTTGGTGGATTAACCTCATTTTACGGCAAGGTTACCACAGTAAAATGCTTTGAAAGCAATGGCTTAATTGCCGAGATTTTAGAAGAAAACGGTGAAGGTCGCGTATTATTAGTTGATGGTGGTGGTGCAGTACGCCAAGCCTTGATTGATGCGGATCTTGCTCAGCTTGCCTTAGATAATGGCTGGGAAGGAATTATTGTTTACGGTGCAGTTCGCCAAATTCAACAATTAGAAAATTTAGATATTGGTATTCAAGCTCTTGCGCCAATTCCAGTGGGCGCAAGTGATGATACGCAAGGGGAAGTCGATGTGCCAGTGAATTTTGGTGGCGTTACTTTCTACCCAGAAGACTATGTGTATGCAGATTTAACTGGCATTATTCTTTCGCAAGAGCCGTTAGAGCTAGAAGATGTCGAAGAAGAATAATT
The DNA here is from genome assembly GCF_900454535.1 of Avibacterium avium. Lineage (GTDB taxonomy): Bacteria > Pseudomonadota > Gammaproteobacteria > Enterobacterales > Pasteurellaceae > Avibacterium > Avibacterium avium. The sequence goes on along the minus strand of NZ_UGSP01000001.1, from coordinate 29,261 downwards.
TGATTAAGGATTAAGATAATAATGGCAAGTTCTTCTTGCCATTATTTTTTTATCCTTGTTTTTCCTTTTCTTATTCCTTTTTACGATTTCCCCAATTATTTTTCTGACCTGCCTCACAAAACCACAAATTTTTTGTTGCTTTTTATTAACAAGTTGATAACGTTAGCTTGTCTTTATGACTAACCCAAAAAAGTTAGTATCCACGTCTTCATAAAGAGGGATTATTATGAACGCAGCAACAAACAATTCTACATCACATCGCAATGGAATTATTCTCCTTGTGGATATGGTGCTTTTCTTTGTTTTATTACATTTTTTACCTTTTGATGCCAAAGCGAACAAAGGCTTAGCAATGCTGGCATTTATCGCCGTGTTATGGCTCACCGAAGCCTTGCACGTTACCATCACTGCACTTTTAGTGCCGCTATTGGCCATTGTGTTGGATCTGGTTACCACTAAGCAGGCGCTGGTTGCCTTTGCTGATCCAAATATCTTCCTATTCTTTGGGGGATTTGCGCTTGCCACAGCCTTACACCAACAAAATATTGACCGTATGATTGCCAACAAAATTATGGCATTAGCCGGCGGGCGTTTATTGGTGGCGGTGCTTTATCTCTTCACCATTACCGCATTTTTATCAATGTGGATGAGTAACACCGCAACTGCGGCAATGATGTTACCATTAGCAATGGGAATTTTAAGCCAAATGGATAAAGAGCGTGAGCATAATACCTATGTTTTCGTACTATTAGGGATTGCTTATAGTGCAAGTATCGGCGGTATGGGAACGCTCGTAGGTAGCCCACCAAATAACATTGTGGCAACTCAACTAAAACTCACTTTCTCCGATTGGTTAAGTTACGGTTTACCAGTGATGATTCTATTAATGCCAATTATGATTGGTACGCTATATATGGTATTCCGCCCGAAACTAAACCTACATTTCAAACAAGATTTTGAAAAAATTGAGTTTAATTCTAAACGCATTATCACCCTTGCGATTTTCGTTTTAATCGCGCTATGCTGGGTGTTCAGCAGCAAAATTAACCCAATGCTTTCTTCTTTGCTAGGGCTTGAGAAAAAAATTGCCAGCTTTGATAGTGTGATTGCGCTCTTCGCTGCGGTGGTGATTTGTGCCACAGGAGTTGCTTCTTGGAAACAATTACAAAACAACACGGACTGGGGTGTGTTAATGCTGTTTGGTGGTGGTTTAACCCTAAGTTCCGTATTGCGTGATTCAGGCGCGAGCCGCATTTTGGCTGATGGTATCGTATTCTTAATTGAAGGCGGACATTTCTATCTCATCGGCTTGTTGGTGGCAGCATTTATCATCTTCTTAACGGAATTTACGTCTAACACCGCAAGTGCGGCCTTATTAGTACCGATTTTTATCTCCATTGCACAATCTTTAGGAATGCCAGAGCTTGGCCTTGCGTTAATCATCGGTTTAGGGGCATCTTGTGCCTTTATGTTACCAGTCGCCACACCGCCAAACGCGATTGTATTTGGTACTGGCGAAGTGAAACAACGTGAAATGATCCGCGCAGGTATCTTGCTCAATCTCATTAGCGTATTTGTAATTGGTACAGTAGCTTATTTAATGTGGTTTAATTAACGACAAAAATGGGGGATTAATTCCCCCTGATAGCAAGATGCGTTGTGCATTCTTTATCTAAATAAAAAAGTGCGGTGAAAAATTTCCATTTTTTCCACCGCACTTTTTCTTATCTTATCTTATATTGTAATTATTCTTCCGCTACCAGTGCCACAATACGACAATTTGTTGGCACGCTATTTTCATCATTAATAATGGCAATAAAGCCTTTATCATCAATGGTATATAACGGCACAAATTGTTTGTTGGTGGTTTTGTAATCTTGATAAGTGTAGCTATCAGTAAGATTGGTTACCTTAACACGCGCATTTTTCGCCAACATACTGGCTAATTTTGCGTAAGTTACATTTTTACCGAAAAGCCAGTTGGAACGGTAGTTGTCTTGAATATCATAACGTTCCGTTGGATTGTTATCATCGCTGAAACGAATGCGGTAAATGTTTTCTTTATCAAATTCGTGGCGATAATGAATTTCCGACAAGGTATTGAGTTCTTTGTCCGTACTAATGGCGAACATATTGCCCAACCCGATAAGATCCAAATGCCCATCGGCGTGGGTAGAAACTGGGTTGCCGTAGTAAGTGCGCAGCCCCAACATTCTGGCTTTCGCCACTTCATTATAATGGCGGCTTGCGACCAACACGTCCACATTTTGATCTTTTAAGGATTTCGCAATGGCTAGCGCCACAGGGTTTGAACCAATAATCAACACGCCTTTGTACACCGATTCTTGCACATTCAGCAATTTCGCAATGGTTTTTGCCCCTAAGCCTTGAATTAGTACCGTACCAATAATAATCGTGAACACTAACGGCACGAGCAATTCCACGCCTTGAATTTGGGTTTCTTGCAATTTAATCGCGAAGAGAGAAGAAATGGCTGCGGCGACAATCCCGCGCGGGCCAATCCAGCTAATCATCAATTTTTCATTTAAGGTTAAACTTGAGCCAATAGACGAAAACCAAATGGCAAGCGGACGAGCGATAAACATTGCCACGAATAACAGTAAAATGCCTGCCATTCCCACGCTCGCTAAATGTTCTAAATTCACCCGCGCGGCTAAAATGATAAACAGGGTGGAAATCAGCAAAACGGTCAGGGATTCTTTAAATTCTAAAATATGATCTTTCGGGAAGCCTTTCCAGTTCGCCAACGCCACGCCTAGCACAGTAACCGTTAATAACCCTGATTCGTGGGCGAAATGGTTTGACGCGGTGAATAACAGCAAAATGTAAGCAAGCACGAACACGTTGCGCAAATATTCAGGGATCATATGGCGTTTAATCAGATTGGCCAGCAACCACGCGCCTGCCATTCCAATCACTCCTGCTACGGCAATGATTTTGGCAAAGGTGCCGATTTCACTGGCTTCACCGCCAGAAATAATGTATTCATACACCAACACCACAGCGATCGCCCCGATTGGGTCAATGATAATGCCTTCCCATTTGAGAATATTGGCAATGTTGCTGTTCGGGCGAACGCTACGCAACAATGGCACAATCACCGTTGGGCCAGTTACGCACACCAATGTACCGAATAGCAAGGCGATGCGCCAATCCACATCAAATAGAAAATAAGTGGCAACGGAAATCACGCTGACGGTGATGAGCATTCCGAGCGAAACCAAGAGCTGCACCACCTTGCCGTGTTGTTTTATTTCGTCAAACTCCAGCGTGAGCGCCCCTTCAAAAAGAATCACGGCAACGCCAAGGGAAATAAACGGAAAGAGTAAATCGCCCAAAATCACATCGGGATTAAACAAGTTCAGCACAGGGCCGACAATAATCCCAATCAGCAATAAAAATAAAATTGAGGGCTGTTTCAAATACCAAGCGAGCCATTGCGCCACAATCCCTAAGCCCACAATGGCAGATAAAATAAATGCGGTATCCATAAGTTCTCCATAAATAATCAAAAGCGAGAAACGCTCGCGTAAAAAAGTGCGGTCAAAATTCTATCATTTTTTTGACCGCACTTTGTTTTTAATTGCAGAAATAGGTCAGATTATTCTGCCAATTCCGTTTGTTCGTGCGACATTAACTCTTGCCCCACATCGCCAAGCAGGCTGATGTAGCGTTCGTATTGACGCAAAATATCGGCGATCAGTTCATCTCGCGTCATATATTGTACATCGTAACCCGTGCGCCCATCAGCAAAATAGGTCATTGGTTGATAGGTAACGGAATGTTGAATATGCGGAAGATTTTCATCGTCCACCAACTGCGATGAAACTTCGTAACTCACCGATTTCACCCCGTAGATAAAATCACGCATCGATTCTTTTTTGATGATCAGTTCCACGCTTGGCTCTTCTGCCTCAAGCGATGGCACAACGTCCACATTCAGGCTGTAAACTTCCACTAACTCTTGGCGTAGCTCACGCATTGCAGGCAAGGCGGTGCGTTTTAGGAATTTCACAATATCCTTTTCCTGCGTTTGGTTGAGCATTTGCCCTAAGCGATCTTTCCATTTTTCCCCTGTCCATAACAAGCTGGTTGGGGTGACTTTGGCGGCGAAGTATTTTTGATCCGCATTCAAGCCTTTCCATAAACTCACGCACATCACTAACATCAACATTGCAAAGGGAAGCGCGACCAATAAAGTCATTGTTTGAAGCGTGCCTAAACCGCCCTCACGCATTAACACAATAGCTAATACCATCATCACCGCACCCCACATTATGGCTTGCCAACGCGGTGCGGAGAGGCTTTTATCCCGTGATGCCATATTATTCAGCACATAAATGCCTGAATCTGCTGACGTGATGAAAAAGAGTGAAATAATCACTAAGGCTAAGGTGCCAGTAAGGGCAGAGAGCGGTAAATAATCTAAGAATTTAAACAATAATTTTTCTGGCGCAGAAGTAAATTCGTGCAATGCACCGTTGGCAACGTTTAATTCTAACCAAATCGCACTGTCACCGAACACGGTAAACCATAGAATACTGAATAAACTTGGCACGGCTAGCACGCCGAAGATAAATTCACGAATGGTGCGACCACGGGAAATACGCGCGATAAACAAGCCCACAAACGGCGCCCAAGAACACCACCACGCCCAATAAAGCACTGTCCAACCAGTGAACCACGCAGTGTTTTCTGTTTCGTACGCATAGGTTTTAAAACTTAGGCGTACTAAATTGCTCAAATAAATGCCAATGTTATCGCTAAATGTGGTGAGCAAATATAGGGTTGGGCCTGCGATTAAAATAAACAACATTAAAGCGAGGGCTAAGCCTAGATTGATTTCACTGAGTAATTTCACCCCTTTGCCCACCCCAGAAATAGCGGAAAACACGGCAATGGACATCACCACAACGATAATAATGGTTTGTAGGCCGAAGCTATTTTCTTGCACCACGCCAAGTTCCGTTAGCCCCGCACCAAGTTGCGCAGCACCAAAACCGAGGGTGGTGATAATCCCGAATAGGGTGGCGACTAACGCCATAATATCAATCACATCGCCTACTTTACCGTTAATGCGATCTTTCAATAAGGGGTAGAAACAAGAACGCAACGCTAACGGCAATTTATAGCGAAAGCCAAAATATGCCAACGCGAGGGCAATCACCCCATACACTGCCCAAGCGTGAATTCCCCAGTGGAAAAAGGTATGCAATAAGGCTTCTTGTTGTTTATGTTCAGCAGATCCTGTGGTGATGGTGGAAAAATAATGGGTGAGCGGTTCTGCCACGCCGAAGAACATTAATCCCACCCCCATTCCTGCGGCGAACAGCATTGCTAGCCAAGAAAGGAAAGAAAATTCAGGTTCTTCTTCATTGCTCCCCAGTTTAATATTGCCCAAACTACTGACAGACAGCACAAACAAAAAGCAGAGAAAAATAGAAAATGCCAAAATGTAAAACCAACTAAAATTGGCAAACACTCCCGCTTTCGCCCAATCTAAAAGTGTGGTGGTTTTTTCTGGTAAAATTAAGGTGGCGAGCAACAATAAAATAACCAGTAATAAAGTTGCCCCTATAACAAAGGGGTTAAAGGATGATCTTTTATGAATAAAAGCAGAAAAAGACACAACAATGATTCTCCTTTAATAAGTTAATGTTTTGTACACATATCAATCTCAACAAATAAATTGAAATAGCCGCTAAATAGCTCGCTTAAATAAAGAATACAAAACAAATTGATGAATGAAATTGCTTCAAATTTGAGCTAAAAAAGACGTTCATTACGCCTTTCTTAGCAATAAACGTTTATGCAACGTATTGAGTTGTACATCACAGTACAAAAAGACGAAAAAATCATACTTTCTCGATATGAAATTCTCAAAAACGGATAGATTATAGCATAAAATATCGAGGATTGACAGACCTTATTATTTTCACTTATATATCAATAAGATAACTATAAATTTATCAAAGAAATGTATAAGAAGAAGTTTTGCTTTTTTTCTTGACCTTACCCTAAGGGTAAGGTTTATTATTTTGGCTCATTTAATCATACAAAAATAAGGTACTCACAATGAAAAAAGCACTATTGATTTTAATCGGTTTAGTTTCTAGCACTGCGATGGCTGAAATGCAACATCATCACACGGCACATCAACCTAATGCAATGCAAAGTGAATTAATGGCAAGTATGTCTGCAATGCACGCGGATATGGAAAAAGGAATGCAATATCAAGATGCTGATGTCGCGTTCGCGGCCAGTATGCTGCCACATCACGAAGGTGCAGTGAAAATGGCCGAGATAGAATTGAAATATGGCAAAGATCCTGAGTTACGTCAGCTAGCAGAAAATATCATCAAAGCACAACAGAGCGAAATCCAATTTATGCAACAATGGTTGGAAAAACATCAGGCTAAACAATAATGCTGAAATAACGCCCTCAACTTAGGGCGTTATTACTTTTCTTAATTCCCCAAATAGGAATTAAATTCTCGATCACTGTCGCAAAACGCAAACAAAGCTTTCCTTCTTCTTTTTCTTTTAAGCTACTACTCTATTTTTTCAATTTCTAAAATATCGATTTTTAAAAATCGATATAAATTATCCTTAAAAATCAATGAGATATAAAATTATAAAAAAGAAAGACGAGAGAAAATTTAAGAGTAAAAAAAGGAATAATCACTTTCTTGATTATTCCTTATAAAGCGATAATTTTTATAATACGATCATATCATCACGATGCACTGCAACAGAGCCGTATTCATAGCCCAAAATTTGCGGAATATCTTGCGATTTTTTGCCTTTAATTAAATTCAATGCATCGCTGTTGTAGCGTGGAATACCAAGAGCGATAACTTTACCGTTAGGTTGCTGGATTTTTACTACTTCACCGCGCGAGAAGCGCCCTTCGATTTGTGCAATGCCAGCGGGAAGTAAGGATTTATGCTGAATTAGCACCGCACTTGTTGCCCCTTCGTCAATGATGATCGTGCCAGCTGATGGCGCTGCGAAAAGCCATTGTTTACGGCTTTCAAGACGATCCGTTTGTACGGTAAATTTTGTGCCGATATTTTCTCCATAAGCCAGATCCACAATCACATTTGCACGATTGCCGGGGGCGATAATGGTTTCTACGCCTGAACGGGTGGCGACATCAGCAGCGATTATTTTGGTGGACATTCCGCCTGTGCCGAGGGTTGTGCCACTTCCGCCGGCAATTTGGCGAATGTCATCAGTGATTTTTTCCACCACGGAAAGCAATTTGGCTTGCGGATTTTTTCTTGGATCGCTATCGAACAAGCCTTGTTGGTCAGTGAGCAAATAAAGTTGCTCCGCTTGTGCCAAAATAGCCACCAGCGCCGATAAATTATCGTTATCGCCCACTTTAATTTCTGCGGTAGCAACAGCATCATTCTCATTAATTACAGGAATAATGCCGTTATCTAACAAGGCGTTAAGGGTATCCCGCGCATTAAGAAAACGTTCGCGATCTTCAATATCAGCACGGCTGAGCAAAATTTGCCCGATGTGAATATCATAAATGGAAAACAGCTGTTCCCACGTTTGAATTAGCTGGCTTTGTCCCACGGCAGCTAATAATTGCTTTGATGCAATAGTAGGCGGAAGTTGTGGATGGTTGAGATAATCGCGCCCAGCCGCCATTGCACCAGAAGTAACAATAATAATGCGAAAGCCTGCTTGGTGTAGTTGGGTGATTTGGCGCACAATTTCCATCATATGTGGACGATGAAGCTTGGTTGTGCCTTGTGTTAAGGTGCTTGTGCCAAACTTCACGACAATGGTTTTCTTTTGTTCCATAAGGGATTTTCCTGTTAATGTTTAATGCGCAAAACCCTATCATTAAATGAGAAAAATTTCATTAAATTTTCACCGCACTTTCTATGATTTAAAACAATCTTTATTACCTAAAAAGCGTTATAATATCGACATTTTTTAATCAACTCATCTTAGCCAAAATGTCAGAGCAAAGTCGTATTGAACGCCAACGTGAAGTAACAAGGTTATGTATAAAAGTCGCATTAATGCTACTTCAACACGGGGCAGAAAGTGCCGTTGTGGTACAAATGTCGCATAGATTAGGACGCGCCTTGGGAATGGATAGTGTGGAATGTGCATTAACGCCCAACGCTGTGATTATCACCACGCTATATCATAATCATTGCATTACCACCGCACGCAAAAATGTGGATCAGGATATAAATATGCATATTGTTACGGAAGTGCAGCGGGTGGTGATTACTGCCGAACATCGCATTTATGATATTCATCAAGTGCGTAAACGCCTTGAGCAAATTAAGCCGTTTAAATATAACCGCTATCTCGTGGTGCTGATGATTGGCTTATCCTGCGCCTGTTTTGCCCATTTATCTGGCGGCGATATTCGGATTTCAGTCATCACTTTTGTTGCCGCGGCCGTTGCGATGTTTATTCGCCAAGCTCTTGCCCATCGGCATTACAATCCGATTATTGTGTTTTCCATTACCGCCTTTATCGCATCAATTATTTCAGGAATGGCGCTGAAATATCAGTTAGGCAATGATCCGCAAATCGCCCTTGCTTCTAGCGTGCTTTTGCTCGTGCCGGGCTTTCCATTGATTAATTCGCTGGCGGATATTCTCAAAGGCCACGTTGGTATGGGCTTAGGGCGTTGGACGATTGCCACCATTCTCACATTCGGCGCGTGTCTGGGCATTGTTTTTGCCCTTGCGCTGTTGAATATTCCCTATTGGGGAGAATTAAAATGACCTTATTGCTGAATTTATTCGATGATATGTTATTCGCCGCCATTCCTGCGGTGGGCTTTGCTTTAGTTTTTAATGTTCCGCCTAAGGCCTTGAAATATTGTGCCATTTTAGGGGCATTAGGACACGGATTGCGAACCTTACTCGTGCATTTCGATGTGCCATTAGTGTTTGCTACCTTTGCTGGCGCAAGTTTAATTGGTTTTATCGGCGTGCATTTATCCCATCGTTATCTTGCCCACCCAAAAGTGTTTACCGTCGCGGCGATTATTCCGATGATCCCGGGTGTTTATGCTTATAAAGCGATGATCGCCATTGTGCAAATTCATCATTATGGCTTTTCCGATGTATTATTCGCCCAAATGATTGATTATTTTATTAAAACAGGCTTTATTTTAGGCGCATTGGTTTTTGGCTTGGCGCTACCGGGCTTATTGTTCTATCGACAAAAACCTGTAATATAATAGGCAAAGCAAGGTAAATAGAAAGGAAAGCAAATGACGCTCAGCTTAATTGTAGCAATGACGAAAAATAATGTGATCGGGAAAGATAACCAAATGCCGTGGCACTTGCCTGCGGATCTTGCGTGGTTTCGCCAAAATACGCAAGGCAAGCCCGTGATTATGGGGCGAAAAACCTTTGAGAGCATTGGCCGTCCGTTACCAAAACGCACCAATATTGTGCTTTCCCGTTCCCCTTTTCAGCACGAAGGCGTGATTTGGAAAAGTGATTTTGCAAGTGCGGTGGATTTTGTCAAAGATTTTCCCGAAATAATGCTTATTGGCGGCGGTGAGCTATTTAAACAATATCTTCCTATCGCGGATAAACTCTATCTCACTGAAATTCAAGCAGAAATTGACGGCGATACGTTTTTCCCACACATTGATTGGGCAGAATGGAAAATTGAATTTGAGCAATATCGCCCCGCCGATGAAAATAATCCTTATGATTGTCGGTTTTTAATTTTGCAACGGATTTAGTGGATTTCTTTCTAGCAAAGAAGAGTAAAGTGCGGTGCATTTTGCTCAATTTTTTGCATTTTATTTATATAGATTAAGCAGATAAAGCGTAACCTAGCAAGCTAAAGGCAATAAACCACATAATGATCCCAGTTGAGCAATCCAACAAACGCCAAGTGATTGGTTTTTGGAAAAAGGGAATCAGCAATCTTGCGCCATAGCCCACACTGAAAAACCATAATCCTGATGCGGAAATCGTGCCGAGTAGAAACGCGGTTTTATGCTCAATACTTAACGTGCCAGCAATACCGCCGACGATAACAATGGTATCCAAATAAACGTGCGGATTAAGAAAAGTGAGCGCGAGGGCGATCGCCACCGTTCTTTTAAGGGATAAGCTTGCCCCTTGTTCTAGGGCGAGCGCGGTGTTGTTGCGATAAGCGGAAAGGAAAGCGCGGCCACCATAAACCAGCAAAAATAATCCTCCCACTAAGGCTAATACCACACTGGCGATTTTTTCTTGGCTGATGAAATGCCCTAAACCAAACACGCCAAGGGAAAATAACAAGCAATCACAGAGAAAAAATAACACACAAAGCACGAAAACGTGCTGTTTGAGCAAGCCTTGTTTAAGTAAAAATGTGTTTTGCGCACCAATGGTGGCGATAAGCCCAAAGCACATTAAAAAGCCTTGTAGATAAAATTCCATTGCTTTCCTCTAGTTATTCCCTAATGATTCAAAATGGCGATTATAAAAGCCACAGGTGAAAATAATCAATCGCAAAGGGCAAATTTCCTTAAACTTTGCCTTATTAAGTAGTACACTATCGACACTTATTTTCAGCCTATTTAGAGGGATAAAATGAAACCTTTTTTAATTGCGCCATCTATTTTATCTGCGGATTTAGCCCGCTTGGGCGAAGACGTGGAAAACGTGCTAAAGTGCGGTGCAGATTTAATTCATTTTGATGTAATGGATAACCATTATGTGCCGAATTTAACCTTTGGCCCTGCGGTATGCAAAGCCCTGCGTGATTATGGCATTAGCGCGCCCATTGATGTGCATTTAATGGTGAAACCGGTGGATCGTTTAATCCCTGATTTTGCCAAAGCAGGGGCGAATTACATCACTTTCCACCCTGAAGCCACAGAGCATATTGATCGCTCGCTGCAACTTATTCGTGATAATGGCTGCAAAGCAGGCTTGGTGTTTAATCCAGCTACGCCATTGAGCTATTTGGATTATGTGATGGATAAAGTGGATATGATCTTGCTGATGTCAGTAAACCCAGGATTTGGCGGTCAGTCTTTTATTCCTGCCACGCTGGAAAAATTAAAACAAGCTCGCCAACGTATTGATGAAAGTGGTTTGGATATTCGTTTAGAAGTCGATGGCGGAGTGAAAGTGAATAATATTGCGGAAATTGCACGCGCAGGGGCGGATACTTTTGTGGCTGGCTCGGCAATTTTCGATCAACCCGATTATCAAAAAGTGATTGACGAAATGCGTCAAGAATTAAGTAAGGTAAGCAAATAATGACATCACAATTTAAACTTATTGGTTTCGATTTAGACGGTACGCTAGTAAACAGCCTGCCTGACTTAGCCCTTTCGGTGAATTCTGCGTTAAGTGAAGTGGATTTGCCGCCAGCGCCTGAAGAATTAGTGCTAACTTGGATCGGCAATGGCGCGGGCGTATTGATTGGGCGCGCATTGGAATGGGCGGCCACACAAACTGGCAAAACATTAAGTGCGGTGGAAATTGAGCAAGTAAAAACGCGCTTTAATTTTTATTATGGCGAAAACCTGTGTAATCTCAGCCGTTTATATCCTAATGTGAAAGAAACGCTGACCGCGTTAAAAGAACGTGGCTTTATTTTAGCTGTGGTAACCAATAAGCCAACACAACACGTTCTCCCTGTGCTAAAAGCCTTTGGCATTGATCATTTATTTAGCGAAACCTTAGGGGGGCAATCCTTACCACAAATCAAACCACACCCTGCGCCACTGTATTACTTATGCGGTAAATTCGGCTTATACCCAAAACAAATTTTATTTGTGGGTGATTCAAGAAATGACATTATTGCCGCCACTTCCGCAGGCTGCCCAGTGGTGGGATTAACCTACGGCTACAATTACAATATTCCTATTGCAGAAGCGCACCCTGATTGGGTTTTTGATGATTTCGCGCAAATTCTGCAAATTGTTTAATATGAATTAAAAAGGATATAACAATGACCAAACCTATCGTATTTAGTGGCGTTCAGCCTTCTGGTGAATTGACTATTGGTAACTACCTTGGCGCGTTACGCCAATGGGTGAAAATGCAAGATGATTATGAATGCCTGTTTTGTATCGTGGATCAGCACGCCATCACAGTTCGTCAAGATCCGCAAAAATTACATTCTGCCACCCTTGATGTGCTAGCCTTATATTTGGCTTGTGGGATTGATCCTGAAAAAAGCACGATTTTTATTCAATCGCACGTTCCAGAACACGCTCAGCTTGCGTGGGTGCTAAATTGTTACACCTATTTTGGCGAAATGGGGCGTATGACCCAATTTAAGGATAAATCCGCACGCCACGCCGAAAATGTGAATGTTGGATTATTTACCTATCCTGTTTTGATGGCAGCAGATATTTTGCTTTACCAAACCAATCAAGTGCCAGTGGGGGAAGATCAAAAACAACATTTAGAAATCACCCGTGATATTGCACAGCGTTTCAACGCCCTTTATGGTGAGCATTTTGCTATTCCAGAAGTGTTTATTCCGAAAGCGGGCGCGCGCGTGATGTCGTTGCTTGAACCTGAGAAAAAAATGTCTAAATCAGATGAAAATCGCAACAACGTGATTGGTCTGTTAGAAGATCCCAAAGCCGTGGTGAAAAAAATTAAACGTGCAGTAACGGATTCTGATGAGCCACCTGTAATTCGTTATGACGTAAAAAATAAAGCGGGCGTGTCTAACTTGTTAGATATTTTGGCGGGGATTACCGGCAAAAGCATTGCTGAATTAGAAGCAGAATTTGAAGGCAAAATGTACGGTCATTTAAAAACTGCCGTGGCCGATGAAGTGTCTGCAATGCTCACCCAGTTGCAAGAGCGCTATCACCATTTCCGTAATGATGAAGCTTTATTGCATAAAATCGCTGCAGAAGGGGCGAAAAAAGCACAAGCACGCGCGAAAGCCACATTAGATGCGGTGTACAAAGCTATCGGTTTTGTTGCGCCTTAATGCTTATTGCGATTTCATTTTAATCATAAATTAGGCGAAAAATTCGCCTAATTTTCACCGCACTTTTTTTTGCAATGAACTATTGTTCTGCAATGCAATCTAAATAAACACTTCATTTAATTAGTATTAGAAGGAATGTTAATGAAACTATTCAGAGTGCTTTTGCTTAGCTTGTTTGCTTTGCCTAATGCGTGGGCAAATTTAGATACCAATATCAAATACAGCTCAAATTATTTAATGCCTGCTTATGTGCATTTTAACGCCAACGGATCGCAATATCGCGTTGATGCTAAGATCAATATTCCGTTGTATAACATTGAATTCAAATCCGTTGGGACGCAAAGCAAAACGGATTTTAAAATGACCAATTACCAAGATGTGCGTAACGGTAAGCCTTATGCCAAAACGATCATCAAAGGCAATGAAATTGCTTATGGTAAAGTGAAAAACGGTTTGAAAAGCGAGCTACTTGAAATGCCAACCTTTGATTTATTCACAGTCGCGTTCCAGCTTAGCTATTACGATAAATTGCCGCAAAATTTCCAAATTACTAACGGCAAAAAATTGTATCCAATGAAAAATGTATTGGTGAAAAAAAGCGAACGAAAAGTAACGCGAGATAATCAATCGCACACTGAAATCACCTATCAATTCCGCACGGGTGAAAAATCTTTTGTAGTGAAAAAATACGCAGGCGAACAATTCCCGCGCTATATTTCCTACGATAAAGATGGCGATCATTATGAATTAACCTTTAGTGAATTTGTGAAATAAGGCTAGATCGCATCTAAAATAAAAATAGCCCCGCAGGGCTATTTTTTATTTGTGATTTTTAATTTCTTTTTTCAACGCTTTTGTTACATTTTTAATGACTGTTTGCCAGTTATAGTCGATGTATTGGCGGAATAATCGAACGGCATCATACCAAATGCTATCATCTCGATTGAGCAACCAGCGGTTATCTGGCGCATAATTGATTAAAATCCAAGTAGGTTTATGCATTGCTCCACTCAAATGCACAACAGATGTATCCGCAGAAATGACTAAATCAAGATTTTCAATAATCGCAGACGTATCAAAGAATGAGTTTATTTCATTGTTCAAGACGTTCACGTTTGAAAATTGTTCCAGAATAGCTAACTCATCAGGTTTAATATCTTTCTGTAAACAATAAAAATCTGCGCCTAATATGCGTTTACTAACTTCTCCCCAACACTCGCTCAAGTTCCGCTAAATCAGTGATATTTTGTTGTACTTTTTGTAAGCCGCTTGCTTTCAACGTAGGAAAATCTAGTTGATAAGAAAATTGTTGATTTTCAAAGTGCGGTTGTAAAAACTGATAAATTCCGCAGCGACCAGCATAACCCTGATGGCAATCACAAGGCGTTTGATGTGTGCATTTTTTCCGAATTAAACGCTGTGCAATGATTAATAATAAACTGTTTTCAATTTCATATTGTGCAATACCTAGTTGTTTTAAGCGAGCAATGGCTGACGGTGCATCGTTGGTGTGAAGGGTTGAAAGCACAAGATGGCCTGTTTGAGCAGCTCTTAGGGCGATGGAGGCGCTTTCCGCATCACGAATTTCTCCCAGCATAATAATATCGGGATCTTGGCGTAGAAAGGTACGCAGTAAGCGATTGAAATCTAGCCCTATTTGTGGATTGATTTGGGTTTGAATTACACCCGGTACGGTAATTTCAATGGGATCTTCGGCAGTGAGAATATGTTTTTCAGTGTCGTTGAGCCAATCAAGTGCGGTGTAAAGTGTAATACTTTTTCCGCTTCCTGTTGGGCCTGTTACTAAGATAAGTCCTTGTGGTTGTGATAAGGCTTGTTGCAGAGTGCGTTGCTGTGTTTCTGTCATACCAAGCTGGGTAAAATCTAATGAAATAGGCTTATTTTTTTGTAATCTGAGTACCGCTTTCTCACCATAAGTGGTGGGCAAGGTTGAAAGACGAAAATCTAGCACATCAGCAAAATGAGTTTTGAATTGAAAGCGTCCATCTTGTGGTAGGCGGGTTTCGCTAATATCTAGCCGAGCCAGCAGTTTTAAGCGAGAAATAATACGCTGTGCTAATCCCTCAGAGAGTGCTGGCTGACATTGCAATACGCCATCAATGCGGAAGCGAAGTTGTAGCGTTTCGGCCTGTGGTTCAATATGAATATCTGAGGCATTTTTTTGCAAGGCTTGCTCGAAAATTTGATTAAACAGCTGAATAACAGGTTCATCTTGATTCTCACTTTCAGTTTCTAAAGGCAATGCATCATTTTTGGGGATATAAAAATTTAGTATTGGTGAATCTTCTGCAACCTGAGGCGATAGATCCTTGAGAATCCGCTTTAATTCATTGCTATCAATCAGAACTGGCTCAATCAATTTACCCGTCATAAAAGCAAAGGTTTCACAGGCGGAGAGATTTTTTAAATCATCAATAGCAAGCCACAAGCAATGATCTTCTTCTTTAACGGGCAGAGCAAAATAACGTAGTAGAAGATCTTTTTGTTGACGATTTTTCTCCCATAAGTGCGGTGGAATTTTGATTTGTTTTCCATCCGCACGGTGCACAATACGGCTTGTTTCAAAGGCGTATGAGTTCATTTTTTAACCCTTTAGCGACAAAATCCAGCAGGGAAAAGTTCACTGGAATCACCACAGTTAGCCGACCAGCTTACTCCACTTGCGGCATCTCCTGTGGGGGTGAGAGTATAGCTGATACCATCAAGAGCGCCTTGCCCAGTTACGCTAATTGCGCCACTTTGTACGCTAATGGATGAGATTTTTCCACGATTGCTTAGTGCCGATTGAATCCCATTTGTGCCAGCATTACAGTTTTGCTTATTTCCCGTGTTGTAAATACATAATTCCACTTCAGAACGATAAGGGGATGCTGCTTGCAATAATTCAGAAATCGCTGCTTTTCGGGTGTAATTTTGGTAAGAGGGTATTGCGATGGTGGCAAGAATGGCAACAATGGCGATAACGATCATCAGTTCAATGAGTGTAAAGCCTTTTTTATAAATAGGGCGGTAAGCGAAAGACATTTTGACTCCTTAATAATGGCTTGTGATAAAATTCTTAATTACAATTGAGCAACATCAGATTGCGGTGAGAATTTTGTGCAAAGTAAAAAATAAAGGCAAAAAGCACCGCTCTTTTTCTCGATCTCGATCGCAAAAATAGAAATAAACAAGGCATTTTATGACACAAAATTGCATTATTACGCCACAGGGTTGGTTATCAGAAAGCAGGCAATGTCTTTCACCTCATCAAGATGAGCGCCCTGATTCTCAGGATATTTCCTTGTTGGTGATTCATTATATTAGTTTGCCTCCAGAGAAATTTGGCGGACGTTATATTGATGATTTTTTCCAAGGCAAGTTAGACATTCAGCAAGATCCTTATTTTGAAGAAATTAAAGATTTAAAAGTATCAGCACATTGTTTGATTAATCGTCAGGGGGAGATTACCCAATATGTGAGTTTTAATCGGCGCGCTTGGCACGCAGGCGTTTCACAATTTCAGGGGCGGGAGAAATGCAATGATTTCGCCATTGGGATTGAGCTAGAAGGAAGCAATAATCAGCCTTTTACCGATGAGCAATATCAGGCATTAGCCAGTTTGACCAAAGCGATTATGCTGGCTTACCCTAAAATCACCAAAGAACGCATTGTTGGACATAGTGATATTGCGCCAGAAAGAAAGATTGATCCTGGCCAGTATTTTGATTGGCAGCGTTATTTAGCGCTGTTAGATCAATAGTTAGCATAAAAAAACGTGCTTATGCGGATATAAGCACGTTTTTATGTAAAGCTAAATTGAATTAGTCTTTATAAACAATACCTTCATTTGCTTTGAAGTCTTCAATTTTGATTGGTGAATTTTCTTCAAAGTAGTTTTTCAGGCTGTCGGCGTCCACAAATCCAGTGTTTACATAGCTTGCAAGGTTGCTAACAACTGGGTAGCCATCGCCACCAGCGGCACAATAGCTTGGTAATGACACGCGGTAGGTTTTATTTGGATCAACTGCTTTACCGCCAATTTTAACATCAGAAATAGTTTGCGCTTTGCGATCCACTACCATTGTAACGCCGTAGAATTGTGGGTAAGCGCCTGAATCAACAGATTTCAGTGCAACAACTTTTAGATAATCAAGTAAGTCTTTGCCATTCATTTCAAAAGAGCTAATGATATTGCCGAATGGTTGAACAGTTAGAATATCTTTATAGGTTACATCGCCCGCTTCGATAGAAGCACGGATACCGCCTGAGTTCATAATCCCTACATCAGCTTTGGCACGTTCAGCTTGTGAGCGAGCAATGAGCTGACCAAGGTTAGTTTGGTGGAAACGGATTACATTGCGATCCCCTTCTAACTTACCATTTACTTTTCCGACCACTTGACCAAGAAGTTTATCCCCTTTATCTTGGTAAGTTTTTAAGTGGGCAAGTAGGGCTTTATCTGCAGGAATTTCTTCTTGATAAAGCACATATTCACTTGAACCATCTTCTTTTTTCACTTTCTTTTTCAAGTTCACTGGAATCAGCTCATAGCGCTCAAGGGTAAGCTTGCCATTTTTAAAGCTGAAGTCTGCACGGCCAAGATATTTACCCCATTCGCCCGCTTGCATAATCCACGTATTCTTTTCTAAGGCGGGTTTACAGCTATCACCAGGTTTAAATTTATCGTTAAAACTTCCATCATCATTAATACAAACGGTATCGTGGCTATGACCACCGATCACAACATCAAAAGCCCCTTGTGGCAATTCACGCACCATTGACACATCGCCTGGTGCATTTGAGCCAAATTGTGCATCGTGATAGTAGCCCATATGGGTTAAAGCAATTTTGACATCAGGCTTTTCTTTATCGGCGAGTTCAGCAAGCACTTTTTTCGCACTATCAGCAGGGCGTTCAAATTTCACCGCAGACATAAATTCTGGATTACCTAGTTTTTCCGTATCTTCAGTGGTTAAGCCAACAACCGCTACTTTTAAGCCTTGTTTTTGTAAAATGGTATAAGGTTTTACCAATAAATCGCCTGTTTTCTTATTGTAAACATTGGCCGCTAAGAATGGGAAGTTTGCCCATTTCTCTTGCATATCTAATAATTGCAATGGGTTATCAAATTCGTGGTTACCTAAGGTCAGCGCTTCATAACCCATCATATTTAAGGCTTCAATATCTGGCTTAGCATTTTGTAAATCGGATTCAGGCACGCCGGTATTAAAATCACCAGCATTAAGCAAAATCACTTCACCGCCTTTTTCGGCCACTTCTTTACGAATGCGATCAATCAAGGTTTTTTGCGCAGCAAGACCGTACTCGCCATTTTTGTTTTGCCAGTAATGACCGTGTAAGTCATTAGTGTGTAAAAGGGTGAATTGGTAGGTTTTGTCTTGCTCGTAGGCATAGCTCACGTTAGATAGTGTGAACAATGAAGCTAACGCCGAGAAAGTAAATAATGTTGTGCGTTTCATTTTTTCTCCTGATTATGATGAAAGAATTTTAGCTGAAAAAATAACCGCAAAAAGAGCGGTCATTTTTTTCAAAATTAATGATTTTTTTGTTTATGCTCAGCAAATGCCGCCTTCACAAAACCTTCAAACAATGGGTGTCCATCGCGTGGAGTTGAAGTAAATTCAGGGTGGAACTGACAAGCCACAAACCAAGGGTGTTCAGGCACTTCAATAATTTCCACCAGTTTTTTATCCGCAGATAATCCGGTAACTTTTAAACCTGCTTTTTCAATTTGTGGCAACAGGGTATTGTTTACTTCGTAACGATGACGATGACGCTCTTCAATGGTTTCCGCACCATAGAGTTCACGCGCACGGCTATCTTCGGCGAGATGACATTGTTGCGCGCCTAAACGCATTGTGCCACCAAGATCGGAATTGTCGTTACGGGTTTCAATATTGCCTTCCGCATCTTGCCATTCGGTAATCAAACCGACCACAGGCTGTTTGCAGTTTTTATCAAATTCAGTGGAATTGGCTTCGGTTAATCCCGCTTTATGGCGTGCGTATTCAATTAAAGCCACTTGCATTCCTAAACAAATGCCTAAGTAAGGAATGTTGTTTTCACGCGCATATTGTGCGGTGCGAATTTTGCCTTCCACGCCACGATAGCCAAAGCCACCAGGTACTAAAATACCATCTAAGCCTTTCAATACTTCTGTGCCTTTGCTTTCCACATCTTCAGAATCAATGTATTTAATATTGACGTTCAAACGATTTTTCAAGCCACCGTGTTTTAATGCTTCATTCACTGATTTATAGGCATCAGGCAATTCAGTATATTTACCCACCATACCAATGGTTACTTCACCTGTCGGGTTGGCTTGCTGATAAAGTACTTGCTCCCATTCACTTAAATCTGCTTCAGGGCAATTCAAATGGAAACGCTGACAAATAAACTCATCTAAACCTTGAGATTTCAGTAAGGCTGGAATTTGATAAATGGAATTCACGTCTTTTAACGAAATCACCGCGCGTTCTGGTACATTACAGAATAAGGCGATTTTAGCGCGCTCATTCGGTGGAACCATACGATCAGAACGGCAAATTAACACATCAGGCTGAATACCAATAGATAGCAATTCTTTCACTGAGTGTTGCGTTGGTTTGGTTTTTACTTCCCCTGCCGTTGGAATATAAGGCACAAGGGTTAAGTGCATAAAGATCGTACGCTCACGCCCCACTTGCACTGCAAGCTGACGCAAGGCTTCTAAGAAAGGTAAGGACTCAATATCCCCCACTGTGCCGCCCACTTCGACAATCGCGACATCGTGGCCAGCAGCACCGTCAATCACACGGGCTTTAATTTCGTTGGTGATATGTGGGATCACTTGAATGGTCGCACCAAGATAATCACCACGGCGCTCTTTGCGTAACACTTCAGAATAAATTTTACCGGTGGTGAAATTGTTGCGTTTGGTCATTTTGGTGCGAATAAAACGCTCATAATGCCCTAAGTCAAGATCGGTTTCTGCGCCGTCTTGGGTTACAAACACTTCGCCGTGTTGCGTTGGACTCATTGTGCCGGGATCCACATTAATATAAGGATCCAGCTTCATAATGGTTACATTCAAACCACGGGCTTCTAAAATTGCCGCCAGAGATGCCGCAGCAATACCTTTACCTAGGGAAGAAACAACACCGCCCGTTACAAAAATATAATTGGTAGCCATAATCGAACCTAATTTGTTGAGATGAAAGTTGATAATCATTGTAATAAGACGGGACGTTAGTTTACAGCAAAGGGCAGTTAAACTCAATCATCAAGCAAAGATTTTTATCCTGAGAATAGACGCAAAAGAGCGGTGAAAAAAAGAAAATTTTTCGCTTATTTTTTGATTTATTTATTGCGTTAAAATAAAAAATCATTAAAATGAACGAACGTTCATTCAGTCCATTCTTTTTTTACTGTTTGTACTTCTTTTTCCCAATTTTTTTAAGGTTATTTCAATGCGTCAATCTGAAAATGAGATGACCGAGCAAATCTTTTTGGCCACAGAGCGGCTGATGGCAGCAGGTGGATTGCATAATTTGTCGATGCACAAAATTGCCAAAGAAGCCAATATTTCTGCGGGAACAATTTATATTTACTTCAAAAGTAAAGAAGAATTGCTAAAGGAATTTGCTCGCAGGGTGTTCACCCTTTTTTCTAAGGAATTAGAAAAAAATTACGATGAAAACCAACCGCACTTTGAACAATATCGTCAAATGTGGTGGAACATTTGGCATTATTTACAAAACAATCCAATGATTGTGGTGAATATGAGCCAATATCAGTCCTTACCTGATTTTTATGAAGTCTGTACGGAGCTGGAAACAGAAAGCCTTTGGTATGCCTTTTGTGAACAGGCAAAGAAAGCTGGGGTGCTATGCGATTTACCGCATAAGATTTTGTTTTCATTAGGTTTAGAAAGTGCGATTAATCTGGCCTTAGATCAAGCCTTTTTCAAAACTGAAATGAAAGACGGTATGTTAGAAGAAGTGATCGCAAGAACTTGGCGTTCAATTCAAAAATAGTTTAGTGATTTTGTTTTATGGAGTTTTTTTATGAGTCTTAATACTCAACCCGTTCAACCTAAAACACAAAAGCGTTCGCACGTTTTTTGGGTGAAGTTGATCCTCATCGTGGCGGCATTAATTTTTATTGCAATGATTGCGGCAAATATCTTTAAAGGAAAAATGATTGGTCAATATTTGGCAAGTATGCCAGAAACCGCCAACCCAGTTACCGCAATGAAAGTAGAAGCGAGAGAATGGACGCCAGTGATTGAAACCACAGGCTTAGTTCGTCCAAATCAAGGGGCGATGCTAAGTGCGCAAACCGCAGGCACAGTTGCCAACGTGTTGGTGCAATCAGGCCAAGCCGTGAAAAAAGGCGATGTGTTAGTACAGTTAGACAGCTCAGTGGAACAGGCAAATTTATCTGCTTCTCAAGCTCAGCTTTCTTCTGTGAAACAAACCTATCAACGCTATCTCAATCTTTATAAAACCAAAAGCGTGTCGCAACAGGAATTGGATAATGCCAAAGCCAGTTACGATGCCTTAGTTGCGAATATTGATGCGTTAAAAGCTACCATTGAACGCCGCCAAATTGTTGCACCTTTTGATGGCGTAGCAGGGATTGTGAAAGTGAACGTAGGGCAATACGTTACTTTAGGCAGCCCAATTGTACGCGTGGAAGATCGTAGCCAAATGAAAGTGGATTTCTCCGTAGCACAAAATTCCTTAGAGCAATTACACTTAGATCAAAAAGTTACTGCAACGGCGGACGCTCTTTTAGGGGAAACCTTTGGCGCAAAAATCACCGCGATTGAGCCAGCAATTAATGGTTCAACAGGTTTAATTGATGTGCAAGCGACCTTTGATCAGCCTGAGGGCGAAAAATTATTATCAGGAATGTTTACCCGTTTACGCATTGCCTTGCCAACAGAGCGCAACCAAGTTGTCGTGCCACAAGTGGCGGTGAGCTACAATATGTATGGAGAAATCGCCTACGTTTTAACCGCACTTTCTGATGAAGATAAACAGAAGTTATTAGATAACGATAAATTCCCGCACAAAGATGACATTGATAAAGTCTATCGAGCCAAACAAATCACTGTATTCACCAAAGATCGCCAAGGCATTTATGCCCAATTAAAAGGCGATGATGTGAAAGTGGGTGATTTAATCATCACAGGCGGTCAGCAACGCATCGGTAACGGCAGCTTAGTGTTTGTTACTGATAAAGCAGGCGTGGGAACAAGCGAACCTGTGAAGAAAACCAATCTTTAATTAGGAAATAGCGAATGAAATTTACAGATATATTTATTCGTCGCCCCATTTTAGCGGTTTCGATTAGCTTGCTGATTGTGATTTTAGGTTTGCAAGCCATTTCGAAATTGACGGTGCGTGAATATCCTAAAATGACTACCACGGTAATTAATGTTACCACCACTTACCCCGGGGCAGATGCCAATCTGATCCAAGCCTTTATTACGTCAAAATTAGAAGAAGCAGTGGCGCAGGCGGATAATATTGATTATATGTCCTCTGAAAGCCGTCCAAATGTGTCTTCGATTACGGTAAAAATGAAACTGAACACCGATCCAAACGCCGCGCTAGCTGATGTGTTAGCGAAGGTGAACTCGGTGCGTTCTGCTTTGCCAAGTGGTATTGATGATCCTGCGATTACGTCTTCCACTGGGGGATCGGGGATTATGTACATCAGTTTCCGTTCCAACAAGTTAGATGCAAGCCAAGTTACCGACTATATTGAACGTGTGGTGAAGCCGCAGTTCTTTACCGTAGAAGGGGTGGCAAAAGTGTCGATTTTTGGGGCATCACAATATGCAATGCGTATTTGGTTAGATCCGCAAAAAATGGCATCGCAAAATCTTTCTGCGCCAGAAGTGATGGCGGCATTATCAGCCAATAACGTGCAAACCGCCGCGGGGAATGATAACGGTTATTTCACGGTATATAAAAACAAAGTGGAAACCACCACGAAAACCGTAGAGCAGTTGCAAAATCTGATCGTGTATTCAAAAGGCGATAACCTCGTGCGTTTGCGTGATATTGCCGATGTGGAATTAAACAAAGAAAGTGATGACAGCCGCGCGGTGGCGAATGGTTCGGATTCCGTGGTGTTAGCCATTGATCCTGCATCAACGGCAAATCCATTAACGGTGGCAGAAAATATTCGTCCGTTATACGAAAGCATTAAACGCAATTTGCCAGATAGCATTGAAACGGACATTCTTTACGACCGCACCATTGCGATTAACAGCTCCATTGATGAAGTGGTAAAAACCATTTTAGAAGCAACCATTATTGTATTGGTGGTGATCACGCTATTTATTGGTTCATTCCGTGCTATTTTGATCCCAGTTATTACCATTCCGATTTCTTTGATCGGGGTAATAATGATGTTGCAAGCCTTTGATTTCTCCATCAACTTGATGACCTTGCTGGCCTTAATTCTGGCCATCGGCTTGGTGGTGGACGATGCGATTGTGGTGCTAGAAAACGTGGATCGCCATATTAAACTGGGTGAAACGCCGTTCCGTGCTGCGATCATCGGTACAAGAGAAATTGCAACGCCAGTTATTTCAATGACTATCGCCTTGATTGCGGTGTATTCCCCAATGGCATTAATGAGTGGGATCACAGGTTCATTGTTTAAAGAATTTGCCCTCACTCTTGCAGGTGCGGTGTTTATTTCAGGGATTGTGGCATTAACCCTTTCCCCAATGATGAGTAGTAAATTGCTCAAACCGCATACTGAGCCATCAAAACTTGAGCAACGTATTGAAAATACTTTAGGAAAATTGACCCGCACTTATGAATATTTGCTTGGTATTGTAATGAATAGCCGCAAATTTGTGTTGGCCTTTGCCGTGGTGATTTTTGCCACCTTGCCAATGTTGTTTAATTCCCTTTCCAGTGAATTAACCCCTGCGGAAGACAAAGGCGCATTTCTCGCCTTAGGGACAGCGCCAGCGAATGTAAACGTGGATTATGTGCAAGGGGCAATGAAAGGGTATGAAGACATCTTGAAAAACACCGAAGAAGTGGGTTTTTCAATGGTTATTTCTGGTGCGCCAGCGTCTAACCAATCACTCAACGTGGTAACCTTAAAAGACTGGAAAGAACGCAGCCGCAAACAAAGCGAAGTGTTAGCAGAGCTAAACAAAAAAGCACAAGCGATTCCAGAAATTTCAGTGAGTGGCTTCGCCTTTCCTGAAATTGAAACAGGGGAACAAGGCCCGCCAGTAAGTTTTGTGATTAGCACTGCGAAAGATTACAAAGAGTTGGCTGAAGTGGCAGGCACTTTCCTTGATAAAATGAAAAACTCTGGACAGTTTGTGTACACGACTTTAGCGTTGAAGTTTGATACTGCGCAAATGAAAGTAACCATTGATAAAGAGAAAGCGGGAACTTACGGCATATCAATGCAACAAATTAGCCAGACTTTAGGCAGCTATCTTTCTGCCGCCACCATCACCCGTGTGGACATTGATGGCCGTGCGTATAAAGTGATCTCGCAAGTAAAACGTAAAGATCGCCTTGCGCCAGAAAGTATGGATAACTACTTTGTGAAAGCAAGCAATGGTGAATCTGTGCCGTTAAGCAGCTTCTTAACCGTAACCCTTGAATCACAGCCAAGTTCATTACCGCGCTTTAGCCAGTTAAATTCCGCGATTATCGGTGCTGTGCCGTCACCAACCACCAGTATTGGTGATGTGGTGAAATGGTTACAAGACACCGCGAATCAGGATTTACCACAAGGCTATAACTACGACTTCAAAGGCGAAGCCCGTCAGTTAGTACAAGAAGGAAATGCTTTAGCGGTAACCTTTGCCCTTGCGGTGATTATCATTTTCTTAGTGTTAGCGATTCAATTTGAATCTATCCGCGATCCATTAGTGATTATGATTTCCGTACCCCTTGCGGTGAGTGGCGCATTACTTGCCTTGAATTTATTCAGCTTGCTTGGTGTGGCAGGGACAACCTTGAACATTTATTCGCAAGTGGGATTAATTACCCTTGTGGGCTTAATCACCAAGCACGGTATCTTAATGTGTGAAGTGGCAAAAGAAGAGCAACTTTATCACCATAAAAACCGTCGCGAAGCGATTATGGCCGCCGCGACAGTGCGTTTACGTCCAATTTTGATGACCACCGCTGCAATGATCGCAGGTTTAATCCCATTACTCTACGCCACAGGTGCAGGCGCGGTTTCTCGCTTTAGTATCGGGATTGTGATCGTAGCAGGGTTGGCAATTGGTACGCTATTTACCTTGTTCATCTTGCCAGTCATTTATACTTACATCGCAAGCGAACACAAACCATTGCCAGAGTTTGATGAAAATCAGCCTGCATTAGAAAATAATGCACAGCATTAATTAAGCATTAAAAATCAAAAGCTACCTTCGGGTAGCTTTTTTATTGACAGAACACCAGCACAAGTGCGGTGAGATTTTGCAGAATTTTCCAAAAAAGAGAAGAAAAACGCACCGCACTTTATATGAAAATAATGAGAGATCGCGAGCTGCAGCAACCGTCATCAGTATATGAACGAGAAATTTTATCTTCATTTGAACATTCTTTGATGGAAGAACAAGGTTTTTTGTAAGATATTTGAAGCGGTAAAATCAAAACCTATTCGCACGAAGAAGTGATGTCTGATTTGCGTAATCTGTTGAAAAAAAGAAAGAATATTACGATTTTTCTGTTAGTACACCATTTTGCACGCTAAAAGTGCGGTGTTTTTCGGGTTGCATTTCTTTGAGTTGGTTGTGAGTGATTGCGCTCACAAATACTTGTGAGCCACTTTGTTGTAAGCGTTCGGCAAGTAAGGCGCGTTTGGTTTTATCTAATTCAGACGCGAAATCGTCAATTAAGAAAATGCAATGGCGATCTTTTTGTTGGGTTAAGTGCTCTCCCTGTGCCAAACGCAAGGCGCACATTAGCAGTTTTAGTTGTCCGCGCGAAAGCACATCTTCTACGGGTAATCCATTGGCTTTAAAGCGAAAATCGGCTTTTTGTGGGCCAGATACGGTGTAGCCAATGGCACGATCACGCTCAAAATTTTGCCGTAATAACTCGGCGTAATCGCTATTTTTGTCCCAACCTTGGTGGAAGCTCACGCTGATTTCTAGTTCAGGTAGAAACAGTTGGCAAGTGCGCTCAATTTCAGGGCGTAAGGCTTCGGCATAATCGGCACGCCATTGGCTCACTTGGTTGGCGAGATTGACCAGTTCTTTATCCCAAATATGAATATGTTCGTAGCGAAAGGCTTGTTGCAAAGCGGCGTTGCGTTGCTTTAATAAGCGGTTAAGCTGGCTCCACACGGGGTGAAATTGACTGTGATGGTGAAACAATCCCCAATCTAAAAAAGCGCGGCGGTAGCTTGGGCCGCCGTTAAGCAAGGTGAGGCCTTCGGGGGTGATCATTTGCATTGGCAATAAATGGGCAAGATCAGCTATTTTTTTCGCTTCTTCACCGTTAATTTTAACCTGCGTGTTACCTTGACGGTGTTTTTGCAAACCCACTGACCATTGATGCTGTTGCTCTTGAATTTTGCCATACAGGGTGAAGTGGGGCTGTTCGTAAGAAATGATGCGATTTGCCACCGCACTTTTAAAAGAGCGTCCGTGAGCAAGATAAAAAATGGCTTCAAGCAAGCTGGTTTTGCCACTGCCATTGTTGCCTACTAAAAAGTTAAAGCCGTGGTCAAATTCCAGATCCACGGCGGTTAAATTGCGAAAGTTTTCAACAGTTAAGCGTGAAATTGCCATAGATTATAAACGCATCGGCATAATCACATATTCTGCGCTGTTATCGTCCACATCTTCAATTAAACAGCTTGATGAGGCGTCTGTTAAGCGCATACGCACTTGCTTACATTTGAGTGCATTTAGCACGTCGAGCAAATAGCTCACGTTGAAGCCCACTTCTAATTCATCGCCTTCATATTGAATATCGATCACTTCTTCGGCTTGTTCTTGTTCTGAGTTGCTTGCTGTAATGGTAAGTTGATTTCCTGCAAGCTGTAAACGCACGGTGCGAACTTTATCGTTGGACAAAATAGCTGCGCGGGCAAAGGCTTGTTTTAGGCTTTCCCAATCACCTACCATAATACGTTGCGCATTGCGTGGTAGCACGCGGCGATAATCAGGGAATGGGCCATCAATTAATTTTGAGGTGAAGATAATTTGCCCTAAATCAATGCGCAGATTATTCGTGCCGATTTGTACTTGTGCAGGCGAATCATTGGCTTCAAGCAAACGAGCCAGTTCAAGCACCCCTTTGCGTGGCAAAATAACAGAATGAATTTGTAAATCTTGCTCTAAGGCAATGGTGCAAACGGCAAGGCGGTGTCCGTCTGTGGCTACGGTGCGGATTAAATTTCCTTCAGTTTCAAATTTCATTCCATTTAGGAAATAACGCACATCTTGGTTTGCCATCGAAAATTGGGTGGCATCAATTAAACGGCGTAAGGTGGCTTGGGTGGTGGTGAAATCCACTTCGGCTTGCCAGTCAATGAGATTCGGATACTCATCGGCAGGCAGTGTGGTGAGGTTAAATTTACTGCGTCCACAATGAACTAATGCTCTTTCTTCTTCAAAACTCACGGTAATGTCTGAGCCATCAGGAAAACTACGGCAAATATCAAGAAATTTTTTCGCTGGAATAGTAAAGCGCCCATCTTGTGTTGCGCTATTTAATTGCGCTTGGGTTGAAAGCTCTACTTCCATATCCGTTCCAGTCATTGTTAGCGTTTGCCCACTAATGTTGAGCAATACATTGCTTAATACTGGTAAGGTTGGGCGGCTGCCTAATACGCCACATACTTGTTGTAAAGGTTTTAACAGATTTTCTCTTGATACAGTAAATTGCATAGTTGCGTCCTTAAGCTGATAAGGTTCGGATTAAATTAGACCAATCTTCTTGAATGCTTGGATCTTGTTGTTTGAGTTTATCCACACTGCGACAAGCGTGCAACACGGTAGTATGATCGCGATCACCAAAGCTGCTGCCAATTTCAGGGAAACTGCGGTTGGTGAGTTCACGCGACAGCGCCATTGCAATTTGGCGTGGGCGAGCCACGGATCGGGCGCGGCTTTTCGATTTAAGATCTGCCACTTTGATGCGGTAATATTCCGCCACTACTTTTTGGATATTTTCCACCGTTACTAATTTTTCTTGCAACGCCAGCATATCTTTGAGGGTTTCGCGCACAAAGTCAATAGTAATCGGCTTGCCGGTAAATTCCGCATTCGCGTGTACGCGGTTGAGCGCGCCTTCTAATTCACGCACGTTGGTGCGTAATTTCTCACCGATAAACAGCGCCACTTCTTCTGGTAAGCGCATATTTTTTTCTTCCGCTTTCTTCAATAAAATGGCGACACGAGTTTCAAGCTCTGGCGGCTCAATGGCAACACTTAACCCCCAGCCAAAACGGGATTTTAAGCGATCTTCGATCTTCTCTATCTCTTTTGGATAGCGGTCTGAGGTTAAGATAATTTGCCGACTGCTTTCAAATAAGGAGTTGAAAATATGGAAAAATTCTTCTTGCGTGCCATCTTTGCCAGCGAAGAATTGAATATCATCAATCAGCAAGGCATCTAAAGTGCGGTAGAATTTTTTGAAGTTTTCCATTTTGTCTTCTTGCAAGGCGCGGACATACTCTTGCATAAAACGTTCGGCGTGAATATAGATCACGCGCGCTTCAGGCTTGGTGGTTAAAATCCCATTGCCCACAGCGTGTAATAAGTGGGTTTTACCAAGCCCTGTGCCACCGTAAAGAAATAGCGGATTGGCGCTTTGCTCCCCAGGGTTAATCGCCACTTTTTGCGCCACGGCTCGGGCCAGTTGGTTGGATTTCCCCTCTACAAAGTTTTCAAAAATGTGCTTGGTATTTAAGTTAGAACGATAGCTGGTTTTTTGCTCGCTTGGCTGCGCTGGAGCATTATTCTGAGCGGCAGCAGGTGGCGGTGTGGTTTTACGCATTGCAGGTTTTGAACCTTCTTGCACTTTCACACTAAAATCCGCATTGCCAGAAAATTGCTGGGCTAAACGGCTGATTAATTCAAGATAATGAGTTTCCACCCAGTTTTTAACAAAAACGTTGGAGGCATATAACACCATATTGTTTTCACCCACAATATCAGCTTGCAATGGGCGTAACCAAGTGCTGAAATCCGTTGGTGAAACTTGATCTTGCAGTTGTGAAAGGCAATCCTGCCAAAGTGATGCGAGCGTGGTTTTCAT